>JACPFE010000750.1 GCA_016183145.1 Deltaproteobacteria bacterium
GGCGCGAAGAAAGACGCACAGCTTCATTACCGTGCCGAGGCAAAAACGAAAGCCGCCAAAGCGCTTATGGATCTCGTAAAATAGAGCACCAAGTTTTGACCGCCGGCGCCCAAGGTCCCGTCTTGACCGATTAGGCGGACAGCGCGCTGAGCACGGAACTACGATTGAAAGGGGAACCAATGTTTCAAGATAGACTCTTAAGGATAAGCGTATCCACGTTATTTCTGGTTCTAGTGTCTACTCCTCTTTTCGCCCAAGAGGATGTCTATAAAAAAAGGAAAGAGTTCATGGATGCAAACTATGACGCTCTTAAGGCGATCAAGAGAGCCGTGGAGCAAAAAGACTATGCGGCTGTGACGCTGAAAGCGAAGGACATTATGAGCGCCATGGATAAGACGCTCGATCATTTCCCTAAAGGCGTTACAGGGGAAAAGTCCCGGGCCAAGCCTGAAATCTGGGAGAAATGGGATGAGTTCAGCAAGCGTCCTCTGAAGGTAAAGGAGGTTGCGGGCGCCTTAGCAAAGGCAGCAGCGGCAAAAGATGAGGCTCAAGTTCAAGTCCAGTTTAAAGCCTTAGGCGCGGAGAGCCCCTTTCGCTCTGGGGCTTGTTATGAATGTCACAAGGACTTCCGCACTTCTCCTCCACGGAAAGAGAAAAGCGGAGGGTAATCTCGCCCAAACTAGGACAGAAATGAATATAACCATGAAGATCAAATTGCCTGTCTCCATCTGTGATATCGAGTAATGCCTTGAGGAACTGCCACCAGGCATTGCTTCTTGGAGGAAAACAACAGCAAAGAGATTTCGAATATTTCACGCTTAGAAGGAAGGCCCTTGCTCATTGCATGGGCCTTCCTTTTTTTGCGATGTTTTAGGTCGTTTAACTGAACTCAAAAATCTCTGAAGCTCACAATCACACGCATCTTGTTGCGGTTCCCAAAGACCAAGCGGTCTTGGCTCGAGACATTGGGGAAGCGCATCGGCGGTACACTCGGATGCTAAATTTTCCGGCGGCGTACGCGGTTATCTCTTTCTGGGCCGTTTTCGAGGGCGGGGGGTCAGGCAAACCTTATTGGTATCTTGTAGTTTGCAAACTATGGTCCCACCATTATGGCCAGAAAGCCGAGGATACATTTTGCCGGGGCGCTCTATCACGTCATGAGTTGCGGCAATCAGGGGCAGTCGATCTTCAAAGACGAACGGGACCGTAAGTGCTACTTGGATTTTCTCAAAGAGGGCCAAAAGCGATTTGGCTACCGGCTCTATGCCTATGTGCTGATGGGTAATCATGCTCACCATTTGATCCAGATCGGCCAGACGCCGCTTTCGAAGGTGATGCAAAACATTTTGTTTCGCACACGCGATACTGGAACCGGCGGTACAAAAAGACGGGGCATTTTATTTCAGGGCCGATATAGAGCGATTATGTGTGACAAAGAGAGTTATCTTTTGGAGTTGAAGAAATTGCAGCAAGAAGCCGCGGTGTTGAGCAAAGGGTTAGGAAAGCTGGCAGAGGAGTTGGCAAGGAAACCGGAGTTGCGCGGTGTCGTGAAACGCTTTGCGATAGCCTGAGGAAGAGACAGCGGTCAAAAAGATCGATAAGGTTTGCCCCACCCCAATACACGGATAATTTACCAGAATAAACGTACTTCACTAAACCCCATATACGAGCTTTCATGCCTTATGATGTAAGCAAACCCATAAAATTTTTCTGTTGATCTTTCAAATGAACGGTTCTACTACTCAACATGGTCGGTCCGCGTCTGCTTGATCCACGAATTGCGCCGGGCCTGCGGGCCGACGAAGCGGTTCAAGCTGGGGTGGCGATCGGGAAGGAACCATTATGGTGAAGCAAACGCTCAAGGCTGGGCTCATAACCGGGCTGCTAATGTCGGTTACAGCCTTCGTCATGTTCTTTTGGTGGGACAGCCTGCGTACCGTCTGGCCGATGGCCTTTGTCCCGTTGTTCATAACCGGAGTCTATGCGGTGCATCGGGCCGGCCGGCTTATAACGGACGCCCGTCGGGCCACTCTGGCCGGAGGGGTAGCCGGGCTGGCCGCCGCGGTGGTCACCGTGGCGGCGATTTTCCTGCTGGCGATCCTTGGAACCACGGTCGTTCCTTCTCTTATCCCACTGTGGAGTCTGGCCCCGGTACTCCTGGACAGCCCATTCTTCATACCTCCAAACGTGTTGTTCTTCGAGTTGCCCAGGCCTCTGCCGTTTCCATGGGTCTTCAACCTGACGCCGCCCGGCGGAGTGCTGGTTTCCCGCATCCCCTGGACCCTACCCCTGTTCCTGCCGCTGGGGGCGCTGCTGGCTGCCCTACAGGCATGGCTCTACTACGCTCTAGGTCCGCAGACAAATCTCGGCTCGCGCACAGCAGAGTGGATAGCCAGGAAGCGGGTCAGCTTTCAGACTAAGCTCCTGGTCGGTTTCTTCAGCCTGGGCGTGATGATCTTCGTCGTCGGCTGGCTCGGCTGGGCCGTGACGGAGGAGATGCACTTCCATATCCATGCGGGACGCGTAAGACAGCACTTACTTGACCATGTGGTGCGGGTAC
>JACPFE010000099.1 GCA_016183145.1 Deltaproteobacteria bacterium
CAGATGAGGATTCCCGGGGATATATTTTTCCAGAAACCTGACCAGCGCTCTGGTCTGGAACTCACCGGATCCACCGGGCCCGCCGCCGCGAATGACCCTGATCGTTTTGCCCTTGTAGAAATCCGCCTGGGAGAATGCATCACCCGCCGACAACACCACCCATAGCCCAATCATGATCAGGTGAACCAACGCGTAGAACGGCAACCCGTCAAGTGTTTTCATAAACCCCTCCCGATATGCCCGGTTTCTCTCACAGCGCTCACTTCCGAGTAACTTCCTTGAGCAGTTTGTGCCATCCTTCCAACGCCTCTTCGTATTGAGCGAGGGTCCCGCTTTTTTCCGGATACCAGCGGTTAAAACCGTAATCCTTCTTGGCGCTGCCGAAGTACAAGTCTTCGAGCAACTTCTGCCCCTCGGGACTCAAGAGAAAATCGGCGAAGAGCAGCGCCGAGTGTGGCCGCTGGCTGTTGGTATAAACCGCCGCCCCGCCGGCGTTGGTCACCACCAGGTCCATGGGAATCCAGGCCACCGGCGCGCCGCGCTTGGCGGCAACGTTGGTGGCGCTGTAGAACTGGCTTGGGGAGGCGAAGATTTCTCCCGCGGCGACGAGCTGAGTCAAGGCGCTGCCCGCCATCATGTGCATCCTGATGTTCTGTTCTTTCAGTCTTTTCACGAAGCCTTCACCCTTGGTCTTCACCATGGCGCCGATGATGCGCGCGCCCGTATCGTCTCCCGACAGTCCCATATTATCGCGCAGCGCCGGCCGCATCAGGCCATCGAAGTTTTTCGGCAGGTCGGCGGCACTGAGAAAATTCTTGTTGTAAGCGAAACCGATGTAGGACTCGCGAGCATGAGTCCAGTAGACGAGATTCCTCGGGCCTTTTTCCTTGGCGTCCTCGGGAAATGCCGCAAGGTGCGGCGAGGTGTAGGGCAGCAACAACTTGTTGTCGCGGAAAGTCAGCAAGCCGGGAAGCGTGGTTTCAATGGCATCGGCGATGTGGCGGCGCGCCTGGGCCTCGGTGAGCAGTCTTTGCGTCAGGGCCGACGAGCCGGTTCGGAAGGTCTCCACTCTTACGCCGGGATACTTTG
Organism: Deltaproteobacteria bacterium; assembly: GCA_016183145.1. GTDB lineage: Bacteria > Desulfobacterota > Binatia > UBA9968 > UBA9968 > JACPFE01. Next base: position 1,090 of record JACPFE010000099.1, read on the forward strand.
CTTCGAAGGCCGCGGCGAGCTGCTTGTTTTGCTCGGCGGCCAGAGTCGTGTACCAGACGACTTTGCCTTCGCGCTTGGCGCCGTCGAGCAGCAAACGCTCGCGATCCGCGCCGGTGTAGGCAGCTAGTTCGGCCGCAGATGACGGCTTGCCCGTCGGACTCCATGCCGGTACGCTGATGAGAAAAAGAAAAAAAAACGCGGCGATTAAAGGTTTGGGGGCAGACCCGATTCTGGACTCTATGGATAACATAACATTCGCCTCCCTACGGCTGCGCGCCTTTCTTTAGCGCCTCGGCCAGCTCGCGCAAATAGTCTTCCTGTTCCTTGCCCTGGTACAACGCCAGCGAGCCGTCGTTTTTCAGCGGGATGCCGCCGAAGAAGTGAAAGGCGTGGCCGTCCCAGTCGTAGAACTCATCGCCGCGATGATAGAGCGCTTTCCATTGGTAGCCGACGGGGCTGCGGTGCAGACCGGTACGCGCCGGAAACGCATCTTCTTTCTCACGGGAATCATTTAAATTCTCCTTCGGGCCCGCTTCTTCGGGAAGTCCGTCCCACATGCGCCGGTAGTTGGGAAAGAATTCCGCTTCGCGGACCGTCAGCGCCGTGTGCATGTCCCACCAGGGGCTGTGTCCCGCAATACGCTCATCGATCTGATCGACCACCTTATAGACGAGCCGGGCGCCTGCCCTCATGCGTAAGACCAGCGTTCCCTCGGCGGTCTTGGCATTCCGCTCGACCGCCATGCCGCAATATTTTCCGAAGAAGGCGGCGGTTCGCGCCAGGTCGCGGCAGCCGAAAACCACATGACTGATGCGGCCAACTTTTTCCGCGGTGGCGATTTCCATGGCGCCTTCCGGCATCTGCGCCGGCGCCCAGAACTCATACTGGTTGCCGTCCGGATCGGCAAAGCAGATGACCGTGCCTTCTTCCCCGTCGGCGGCTGTCTTAACCGGATCGGTGTGCGAGATCTTGTGTTGATCGAGCCGGCGCAGATGCTTGTCGATGTCTTCCGACCGGATGTAAAAGCCGCAGCGCGGCATATCTTGGCCCAGAGGTTTGGCCGGCGGGTAGTTTTCGGGCTGCAGGAACGCGCCGATGCGGCATGATCCGCCCTCCCACCACATGAAGCAGAAAATCGGCGTATTCTTCTTCCTCATGTTGGTCGTGAGTCCGTTGATCGGCTGGATAGGAAGGCCGGTGGCATGCAGCGCCCAATAACTCCACCGCGGCAGGTCGTTGGTTCCGACCACGTAATGATCGATCCAATGAACTGCGCCTTTCGGTTCGACAGTTGACATCAGGAGTCCTCCAATATGTTCCAATCGTTCCAGCCGTTCTAATCGGTCAGGCCCTTCGGGCCGTCCAATGTTCAAGGTTCAACGTTCCAGGATATCGGTCAAATCCGCTCAAGAACGGCGGGTCGTACAAGCCATTCAATTCGAGCGGGGCACAACTCCTGCCGTCGCGACCGCTACCAAACTGGGCAATGGGTGTCAAGCATTCGCCGACGTCTCTGCACACTCATGGCATAATACCACATTCGGAAAGTTCCCATCGTGAGAGACTACTACCACCTCCCTTTTGCCGCATTGTAGAAAATCGCGGGTACCTGTGTTAATTTGCAAACTCATCAAAAGATGGGGGCGATGCATCATCGTTTAGCGGATCGGTGTATGGTCCCACGGTTACCCGAGCCGGTACCGAACAAATCAGACCGTTACGGAGAGATGGCCGAGTGGTCTAAGGCGCACGCCTGCTAAGCGTGTGTACCCCACAAGGGTACCGAGGGTTCAAATCCCTCTCTCTCCGCCATTTGCCTCACGGCATGGCAGATCTCATATCTCAAATTTCAGATGATCTGAGATTTGAAATCTGGGATTTGAGATTTACTGCGCGCCCGTAGCTCAATTGGACAGAGCACCAGACTACGGATCTGGGGGTTGGGGGTTCGAATCCCTCCGGGCGCGCCATGGAATTCAATGACTTACGTACCACTACTGCAGAGGTCTGTCGACTCGTTTCCACCCCAAGTCTCAATTCTAGCATTCCACGCGTGAAACAATTCTTGTGCTTCTCACTCGGCTTGCTCACTTTTTCCCTTGCGGGAAATTGTTACGGGCACTTTACCGGAAAAGGGCATATTCACACGCTCTCAGAGACGAAACAGGTCTTTATGAATCCGGACTGCCGGTCCAGCGGCACCTGCGATCTCAAAAGATTCACGCTCGCAACGTCGGTTTACGAAGTTTGGTTCAGTGACGACCCAAAGTATCCCACTTATGGCAACGGCGTAATCATGGAATACGAGACCGATTCCGTGGAGGCGCTCGAGAAATACGCCATCGTTCAATTCAAAAAAGGCTGCGTTTTTTACAGCTCAAAAACTCGGAAAGGCAGGATCCGCAGGAACGTAAGCGACACCGTGCCGAGCTTCGGAGAAGATATTCCTTTTTGCTTTCCCAAGTGGGTGATCGATTCGCAGGACACCGATCCCGCATACAACAGCGATCCCGAACACGGCAGATTTTACTTGCTAAGATGGAATAAGCGCGGCTCCTATGATGATCGGACGCAGAAATTCTACGGCGCCGAAAAACCGAAAAATCCGGTTGTTTACATGACCGATTATCCCGCCGGCGCGTTCGTTGGCGGCACCGGGGTAAAAAATGTCGCTCTGGAATTCAACACCTGCATCTATAGGGCCAGCGACGTTCCCGCGGAAACGCGACGAGACGACATACATTTTGCAAAGCCCGTCACTTGCTTCGAGTGGCAAAACGTCTATGTCTACGATTTTAATTCGGGAAGGTTCCAGACCCAATTGGCGGGCGTTCCGTGGTGGGAAGAGCCGGACAGGCGCGTCAATCGCTACGCCGTCGCGATTTTCATCGCGCTGTTTATCGCACTCGCCCTCGTTGCCTTTTCACGGTTGGGCAGGTCCTCAGCCCAAAAGATCAGGGCTTAGAGCCCGTTCCCGACAGGCGGAAGATTATGAGTGCAAAAGGCCCTGTTGCTGCCGGGCTTCGGACGTATTACATTACCCCTATGAAATCATCCACGGTAACTATCCGCGTCGATCCCAAGCTTGATCGTGAACTGAAGCGTCTCTCTCGATCCCTTAGGCAAAGCAAAAGCGATATCGCACGCGACGCTCTCAAGCGCCAGGTGGCGCTCCTGCGCTTTCGAAAAACGCGCGAGGCCATTCTTTCCGAGATCGAACCCAAGTCGGGAATTCTCACCGACGAAGACGTCTTTGCTATCGTATCGTGAGGATCTTCCTCGATACGAACGTGCTCGTCAGTGCCTATACGGCCCGTCAAGGATTTTGCGCGGAGCTGCTCGAGCTGATCTTGACCGATCCGCATTGCTTGCTTCTCACCGGAGAATTCAACGTTTCCGAGCTCAGGTCTGTTTTGCGCCGCCGCCCGTTTCGAGTACGGCCTACCCGCATGAGGAGATCGAAAGCGAACTCAGAGATCAAACTATCGTTCCCAAGCCTCTTCACCCTGCTGCTCTACCGGTGCGAGATCCCGACGACCGTTGGGTGCTGGCTTCGGCGATCGCCGGCCAGGCGGATCTGTTGGTCACAGGCGATAAAGATCTTCTCGACGTCGCCGATCAATCATCGCTACCGATCGTCACGCCAAGAGAATGCTGGGAGCAGCTATTGACAGCCCGGGCAGGCAAGAGAAAATAATTCTACAAGTCCTCACCGGCTCCCGCTTCCCGATTGTCATCGCGCTGACGCAAGCCATCGCCGGTGCGACGATCACGTCAATTTTCTTCGCGAGAAAGAAAATGGCTCCGGACACGGATTTCCCACGATCTGACGGATTTTGAGGACCTGTTGGAGAACGTCCCTAAACGGGTGTTTGAGCGTAAGCCCGAAACGGTGATCCCAGTTCGGTTGCGGCGCGAACAGGTGGAGAAAGTAAAGCGGGTTGCCAAGACCAGGGGGGTTCGGGAGGCGACTCTGCTTCGACAGTGG
>JACPFE010000751.1 GCA_016183145.1 Deltaproteobacteria bacterium
CGATGATATTCCCGGAAACCTCTTCCGCCCCGGTGGGATGCCAAATGCGTTCCGCTCCCATCACCCAGCGGCTGCGCCCCGGTAACCTCTCCGGCTCGCGTCGGAGCATGCCCTCCAGGTAAAAGCGCGAATCGTCCCTCATTAATGAACGCAGATGATTGGGCGGAAAATCCGGCTGGAGCAACTGGCGGTGGCGAATGTAGCCGAGCGAAAAAGCGAGCGCCGCGGCGACGACGAGAGCTCCCCAGCGCCGGCCGCGACGAAACAAAAGCAGCGGCAGTGGAATGACCAGCAGCCCGGCGGCTGCTCCGGGCAGCGGCGGCCAAGGCGCAGCGGCGACGGCTTGGCCCGTGAGCAGCGCCACCGTGACCGCGAACAGCCCGGCCGACGGGTGGCCGCCGATCGGCGCAGCTTCGCGAAGCCGGTTCGTCTCGGTGGCCATTGTTCGCTCGCTTAGCCCGCACCAGGCATGCTTCGAGCAAAAGGCTCGACATAAGGGAGACCGAGGAGTGAGCCCCGAAGGGAGCGGGCACAGGACCGTAGAGCCGCGCCGACTTGTTGGTGCTTGGCCGCAAGCTTGTGCTTTTTCATTGTCATACGCTGCATCACTTCAGTTTGGGGGCCTCCTCAAGGTAGAGGCCCATTGCCCGCGACCGCAGGGGCTCGCTCCTCGGGGGCCCATTGGTGACTAATCCAGCTTAGCCCGGCGCCGACCTCAGCGATTCCAGGATTTCGTGCGCGACCTTCTCGTTGATCGATGGCACCTTGAGCAAATCCTCCAGGGTCGCCTCCTCAATGCGCTTGACGCTGCCGAAGGCGCGCAGCAGCGCCCGCTTGCGCGCGCCGCCGACGCCGGGAACGCGGTCCAGGGCGGAATAAATCGTCTGCCGGGCGCGCAGCTTCTTATGGTGCGTGATCGCGAAGCGGTGCGCCTCGTCACGCACCCGCTGGAGCAAGAACAGCGCGTTGGAGTTGCGCTTGAGAATGACCGGATTGCTTTGCCCCGGCAAGAAAACCCTTTCCTCCGAGCGGCGAATCTCGGCGCTGCGCGCCGCGGCTTGCACCCGGTCTTTGGCCAGACCGACCGTCTCCACGCCGCTCACGCCCGCCTCCGCCATCGCCGCCAGCGCCATCGCCAGTTGTCCCTTGCCGCCGTCAACGACGATCAAATCCGGTAAATCAGATGCCTCCCTGCCGCGGGCGAAGCGGCGCTTGAGAACCTCCAGCATCATGCCGAAGTCATCGCCGCCGGAGGCCGGATCGATGGTGCGAATGCGATAGTGTCGGTAGCGCGTTTTATCCGGCTCGCCGTTGACGAAGGTCACCAGCGAACCTACCGCGTGGGCGCCGTGGATATTCGAGATGTCGTAACATTCGATGCGCTGGGGAAAGTTCTTTAAACGTAGTTGAGCCTGCAACTCCCGCAGCATCTTCTCCCGCGCCTTTTCCTGGTCATGGCGCTCGGCGAAGCTTTGGCGCGCGTTTTCCTCGGCCATCTCGACCAATTGCCGTTTATCGCCGCGCTGAGGATTCAAAATCGCCACCGCCTTGCCCTTTTGCTCGGCGAAATATTCTTCGCGCACGCCGGCATCGTCCAGTGCCACCGGCAAGAGAATCTCATCGGGAATGAAGCGCTGCCCCTGGTAAAATTGCGTAAGCAGCGCGGCCATGACTTCCTCGTCGGGAAACTCGAGATCTTCGAGTGAATAGGATTGATTGCCGGTCAATTTGCCCTGGCGCACGAACAGAACCTGCGCTTCGATGAAGCCGCCCTCGCGATAGAGGCCGAAGATGTCCTGGTCGCCGCCCCAGTGGGAGACCATGCGCTGCTTTTCGAGCGTCTTCTCGACCGCCTGGATCTGATCGCGGATCTTCGCCGCCGCTTCGAATTCCAGCGCTTCGGATTTCTCCCGCATGCGCTGCTTCAGCTCGGCGATTAGCTCTTGCTGTTTGCCTTCGATGAACAGCATCGCCTGGCGCACTTGCTCGCGGTAGTCTTGCGGCGCGACCGGCAACACGCAGGGCGCCCAGCAGCGCTTGATTTGGAACTGCAGGCAGGGGCGCGTGCGGTTCTTGAAGTTGTGGTCCGTGCAACTGCGCAGCAGGAAATGCTTCTCGATGATGTCGATGGTCTCCCGCGCGGCAATGGCGGAGGAGAACGGGCCGAAGTAGCGGTTGCCGTCTTTGACGATCTTGCGCGTGGCGAAGATGCGCGGCCAGGGATGCTGGGTGGTCACCTTGATGCTCAGATAACTCTTGTCGTCCTTTAAGCGGATGTTGTAGCGCGGCTTGTATTGCTTGATCAGATTGTTTTCCAGGATCAGCGCTTCTTTGTCGTTGCCGGTCACCAACGTGTCGATGTCGGCGACCCGCCGCAGCAGAAATTGAATCTGCGAGCGTTCGTCGGAAGCGTTGAAATAGGCCCGCACTCGAGCGCGCAGGTCTTTCGCCTTGCCGACGTAGATGACCTTGCCGCCCTTATCGCGCATCAAGTAGACACCGGGGCAGGCTGGCAGTCCGGCGAGCTTTTCCTTAAGCGTCATCATGAAACAGGGGCCGCGTCGATACCGATAGTTTATTTCGAAGATCGACCTACCGCATGGGTAGGCGGCTCAACAATGTCAAAGTGTCACGGGCGAAGACGGTGAACGATGTTACATCTTTGCTCCGAAGTGCGCAATTTTCGTAGTTTGTCCCGACAATTTACAAGAATTTCCCGGAAAATTACGGAATTTTTCTGGCATGCTATTTGTACATACCCCGGCCGGCACTGGATTCCACTTGGCTGTTACGAAAACTCTTCCGCGGGAGCGATGTATGTTCGATGTCGATGAATTGCTTAAGCTTGGCATTTTCAATCAGTTGATACCGGTCTGGCAGATACTTTTTTTTATCGCCAGTCTGCTGCCCTTCCTGCTCTGGAACCGGGTCAAAATCTGCCTGCTGATAACGTATCTCTTCAGCTTTTATCTGGGCTTCATGATCATTTTCGGCGAGCACCTGGCCAGGGCCGGTTCGATGCAGTTGTTCGCCCTTTACGCATTGAGCGGTCTGGTAATCGCAGTCTTGTTCGTCACGACAATCTTCTCCGAAGTCGGACCGAAACAAACCAAGGTGCGCTGGGTGCGCTATTCCCAGCCTGCCGATGACGACGCAGGCTCACGAATGGGGCAGCGCGATCCGGTTGAAACGGCCATCAACGTCACCCACATCTCCGATTCGGAAGGCCGTTAGAGCGGCTTGCGGGTTATACGCCGGCGCCTTGATCCAGCGGCGACTCCCGTAGCAACAGCTCTTTCTCCTCCAGCTCGCGTATCCGGTCTCGCAGTTGCGCGGCCTTTTCAAATTCCAACTCCTGGGCGGCTTGCTTCATCTCCTTTTTTAACTGCCGGATCATGCGCGATAGCTCTGCGACGCCGTACTTTGCCGGGCTTTCGGCCGCCAGGGGGAGGTCCAGGTAGTCTGCTTCATAGATCTTCACCAGCGGCGATCCCAGGGATTTGACCACCGTCTGCGGCGTGATGTGATGCTCTTTGTTGAACTTCTCCTGGAGCCGGCGGCGCCGCCGGGTCTCCTCAAGCGCCCGTTTCATGGAATCCGTCGTGGAGTCCGCGTATAGAATCACGGTGCCGTTGACGTTGCGCGCCGCCCGGCCGATGGTCTGGATCAGCGACCGATCCGAGCGGAGAAAACCTTCCTTGTCGGCATCGAGAATCGCCACCAGAGATACCTCCGGCAGGTCGAGCCCCTCGCGCAGGAGATTGATCCCCACCAGAACGTCGAACTGCCCCAGGCGCAGTTGACGGATGATCTCGACGCGCTCGATGGTCTCGATATCCGAGTGCAGGTAGCGCACCTTGACGTTCAGGTCCTGGTAATAGTCCGTCAAATCTTCGGCCATGCGCTTGGTCAACGTCGTCACCAGCACCCGCTCCTCGCGCTCCACCCGCTTGCGAATCTCCTCCAACAAATCGTCCACTTGATTGCGCGCCGGGCGCACGAAGATTTCCGGGTCCGTCAGTCCGGTGGGCCGGATCAATTGTTCGACCACCTGCCCATCGCTTCTGCTCATCTCATAGGTCGCCGGCGTGGCCGACACATAGATGACCTGACTGACGGCGGCCTCGAATTCGTCGAAATTCACCGGCCGGTTATCGAGCGCCGAAGGCAGGCGAAAGCCGTACTCGACCAGAGTTTCTTTGCGCGAGCGGTCGCCCCGATACATGCCGCCGATCTGCGGCACGGTCACGTGGCTTTCGTCGATTACCAGTAAGAAATCGGCCGGGAAATAGCTCAGCAGCGTCGGCGGCGGCTCCCCCGGCTTTCGCCCGGTCAAATGGCGCGAATAATTCTCAATGCCCGGGCAAAAACCCATCTCCTCGAGCAACTCGAGATCGTAGAGGGTCCTCTGTTCGAGGCGCTGGGCTTCCAATAATTTTCTTTCCTCGCGCAGTCGCGCCAGCCGTTCCTGAAGCTCGATGCGAATGGCCCGAACCGCTTCCTTCATCCGGTCTTCGCCGGTCACGTAGTGGCTGGCGGGATAGATGCAGGCCTTGTCGACGCGCCGCAGGATCTTGCCGCGGATCGGGTCGATCTCATGAATCGCTTCGATGGTCTCGTCGAAAAACTCGATGCGCAGCGCCGAGCTGTCTTCGTAAGCCGGGAACACCTCGACGATGTCGCCGCGCACCCGGAACGCGCCCCGGTGAAAATCATAATCGCTGCGCTCGTACCGGATATCCACCAGCTTGCGCAGCATCTGGTCGCGCTGGATGCTCGTGCCCTCTTCCACATAGACCATCATGTCGAAGTAGGCTTCCGGCGAGCCCAGACCGTAAATGCAGGAAACGCTCGCCACGATCAGCGTGTCGCGCCGCTCGAGCAACGCCTTGGTCGCCGAGTGGCGCAGCTTATCGATCTCATCGTTGATCGAGGCGTCTTTCTCGATGTAGGTGTCGGTGGAAGGAACGTATGCCTCGGGCTGGTAATAATCGTAGTAGCTGACGAAGTAGCGGACGGCGTTTTCCGGAAACAGCTCGCGAAACTCGTTGTACAACTGCGCCGCCAACGTCTTGTTCGGCGCGATGACCAGTGTCGGCCGGTTCACCCGGGCGATGACATGGGCCATCGTGAACGTTTTGCCGGAGCCGGTCACGCCGAGCAGGACTTGGTGCCGCCGGCCGCTTTGCAGTCCTTGGGTAAGCTTCTCGATCGCCTGCGGCTGATCGCCCTGGGGTTTGAAATCGGAGACGAGCCGGAATTGTCCTTCGTCGCGGTCGCGAATCATTCTAAAAAAAACAATACCAGCGCCGCAACGACCGAACAAGCTATATGATCATTTGCCCGGCGCGGCGTAGAGCCGGTCGATGTAGCCGCTTTTATCCAGCTCGGCGAGCGGGCCGGACTCAATGAATTCTCCCGGCTTGAATTGGGCGTATTTCGGATCGCCCTCTGCTAGATGATTGAGCACCGCCTGAACGGCGCTATCAACGGGATAAGGCTTGGCCGGCATGTCGGCGCCGTATTTCCACGATTCTTCCAAAGCCTCCGGATCGCGCGTGCCGAGAAATTTTGCCAGAATCTTGTGCGCCTCCTCTCGCCGCGTTTTAAACAAATGGACGCCGCGCACCATCGCGCGCACCATGCGCAGGGTAAGATTCGGATAGTTCTTAATCACCGACCGGCGCGTCGCGAAGGTAGACCCCTGATACTCGATCTTCAGCTCCGATAGATCCACCAGAAAGTTCATGCCGGCCTTGCGCGCGAACAAGGTCGCCGGCGGTGACACCATCGTCGCCGAGACTCTTCGCGCCTCTAGCGCGATCCACATGGCATCGTTGGTCCCAAGATAGAGAAATTTGACGTCTTTATCGGGATTCAATTTCAAATGCTCCAGCGCCGAGCGCGCGTTTTTTTCGTAGGCGTCGCCCGGACGTTGCAAGCCGATGATCCCGCCCCTCAATTCTTTGGCGCTACGAATTTCGGGGCGGCTGACAAGGGTCATGCTCGCATAGCGGGTCAGGCCGCCCAACATGACGACCTCCCGGTTCCGAACCGACACCGGGATCAGCAGATAGGCCGACATGGTGGCAAAATCGCTATCGCCGGAGATAAGCACCATCGGCGAGACCGCGCCGGCCGTGCGCACGACTTCGACTTGCAATCCCTCATCGCGAAAGAAGCCCGCTTCGTTTGCGACAAAAGGAATGGAATGGGTCACCGCCCGGGCGGCGTAACCGATGCGGATTTTATCTTTCTCCGGCTTGCCCTGCGCCCCGACGCGCTCGCTCAGGAATCCAACCAGGAATAAAACCAACAGAACCGGCGGAACAAAGCGAAGTGGCACCATGATACCTCCCAGTACCTCCGGCAAAGCCGGAGGGTTTACTTACGATTAAATCAAACGGACGGGTTGGCTGGCGGAGCTGTGGAGATGATTTGAGAGAGGCTAACCGGAGCCAGTTGCTGCCCGTTTGTGCGCGACGACGATCATGCGCTTGCCGAAGAGCAACGCCTTGGAGAAGACGTGGCTCATGATTTCTTCGAAGATCGAATGATCGACGGCTATTTTATATTTTCCGATAAATTTCTTCCCGGAGATGCCAATCGACACGCGGGTGGCGATATAAAGAACGGGCACTAACCAAGAGAGCGCCAGCGAGGTCGAGCTATAGCGATCCGTGTAGACCTCCAGTTTTTCGAACCCGGCAAGCTTGAGCAGATACCGGAGTTTGAAATAGTCGATCAAGAACGCGTGGCCGTGATAATGATGCCCGTCTTCGCTGGTTCCTCGCAGAGTTTGAACCTCATTGATCAGCCCCCGCCGCAGCGTCCGCTGGCAAGTCAGAAAATAGCTGAGCCGCGAGCGCAGATTGGTAACGTTGGGAGTCGTCACGACCAGGCAACCCCCGGGCTTAATCACCCGCGCGCACTCGTTGAGAAAACCGGCTTGATCTTCAAAATGCTCGATCCCTTCCCGGCTCAGAACATAATCGAAGGTTTCGTTTCCGAACGGAAACGTCTCCATAGCATTGGCGCGCACCCAGGTCAGAGTCCCGTTCTTAGCGGGCCTGGGAAAAAGATCGGCGAGGACCGTCTTAAATCCCAGCTCCCGCAAATGAGCGGACTCTTGCCCGAATCCGGCCGGCAGGTCCAAGACGATCCCTCTTTTCTTATCCGAAAAGAGGTCTAGCCGTTCTCGACCCTTTCTAACCCAGATCGCCATCGTCCGTAGTCGAATTGTATAAATTCACCAGCCCGGTCACGAATGGAAAGCCCGAACGCTGGTGGGAGAAACAAGACATGAACCGTCCCACGGCGCCTCCGCGATCAAGAAGCCGAACACGATCACGTCTCATATCGGCGCCACCCAGGCGGTCAAGATCGACGGGGTATCACGCAGGATCGGCTCCCAGGAATCGCCGCGGTCACGGCTGACATAAAAACCGCCTCTGCCCTTGACGCGCGCGTCGAATCCGTAGCCGCGCGCGCCGTCGCCCATGCCGCAGAAAAGCGCGTTCCTATCCAGCGGATGGCGCAGCAGCACCCAGGGCATGTACGGGTTTTCCTTTCCCAGTCCGTTGGACGAGATCCGCCAGTTCTCCCCGCCGTCGTCGCTCAGAAGGATATGGCCCAGAGGCGTCGTCTTCTCGCGCGACCACACGCCCGGCGATCCTCTACCGCCGCAAACGACCATCCGCGGCTTGTCGCCCGGCATAAAATGCCATTCGTGGGAGTAACTGTGCAGCTCCGTGTAGCCCCAGGGCATGCCGTTCTCGACGCGGCGCCACTGCTTGCCGACGTCGTCGCTGCGGAAAAAGCCCCGCGCCGAGGAAACGTAAAATCGCTCTTTGCTGCCCGGGTAGCTCTCGATGTAATGCATATCGACGTAGGAGATTCCCGTGCTGCGGTCTTCCCAGCTCTTGCCGCGGTCGCGACTGAGGAGAACGCCGCCATGCTCCAGGAGCACGAAGATCAAATTGGCATCGTCGGGATGAACGTAAATATGACGCACATGTGGCGCCTCGATGCCGCGCAGGCGCGGCGGCACGTCCCATTTCTTTTTCACTTCGTCGGAGAGGGCGAGCATACCGTCGAGCGGCTCGAATTTCTTCCCTCCGTCTTCGCTGCGAAACAGCCGTATGGGGCCGGTGCCCATGTACACAACGCGTTCGTCGTGCGAATCGACGGTGAAGGTCCGCACGTCGCCTTCCATGACCTTTGTCCAGCTCTTCCCGGCGTCTTCGGAACGATAGCCGCCGTCGAACGCCACCGCGGCAAATATGACCTCAGGTTTCTGCCGGCAGCCAATCACGTGCTCCAGGGTTTTACCCTCGAAGAATTCGCCAACGGTGTTCATCGAGCCGGAACGGTTCTCCATGATTTTTAATCCGCCATTGTGAGCGATGTAGTAACGCAATGATTCAGCCATCATTCCCTCCTAGGGTTACAAAGAACTCCAATTGTCACAAAGCCGGAATATCACCACGGAACACGAGACGTCGCTCCGAAACTTTTCTCCCGCTCGACGGGGGAGAATAAAAGAGGGGGTGTTTCTTCTCCGCGCACACGCGCACCCCCATCTCAATCTTCCCCCATCGAGGGGGAAGAGGTCGGATCGGTCATTCGAAAAAAACCCAAGCGAGATTTGCCTTTTTCTTCATTCATTTCCTAAGCACTCCGCGCTTTCAGCACCCTATACACCTTTTCCGACGTCACCGGCAGATCGGTGATGCGCACGCCGCAGGCGTCCGCCACCGCGTTGGCCACCGCCGCCGCTGTCGGCACGTTGGCCACTTCCCCGATGGCGAGACTGTTGTACGGCCCCGGTCCCGCCGGGACGTTCTCCATGACAGCGGTCTTGAGCGGCGGTATGTCGGTGATGTTGGGAATCTTGAACTCGCCGAAATTCGTCGTGGTAATTTTGCCGCCATCGAACAGCACTTCTTCCGTCAATGCGAAGCCCAGGCCCATCACCACGCCGCCTTCGACCTGGCCCTGGTGCATCAGGGGATTGATGACCTTGCCGGTCGAGTGCGCCGAGACCATGTTGCGCAACGTGACCTGGCCGGTCTCAGGGTCGACATGCACTTCGGCGATCTGCGCCGACACCGAGGCGTCGTGGGATTTTTGCGTACTCTTGTAGTAACCCAGCACGTGAATCGGCGCGCCTTTGGCCTTGACGATCTCGGCGAAGCTCATCTTGTGTTTCGACTTCTTGTGCACGACGCAATGGGCCGCCAATTCCAACTCCCTTGGGTTCACACCGAGCTTTGCCGCAGCCACGGTCAATAACTCTTCGCGCGCTTTCGTGCCCGCCTCGTAGGAGGCGTTTCCATAGACGCGGGTTGCCCGGCTGCCGCCGACGCCACCATCGCTTGGCACCGTGGTGCTGTCGGTCTGCACCAGCTCGATCTCATCCGCCGGCACCTTCAACTCTTCGCCGACGACTTCGACAATGACGGTGAGCACCCCGGCGCCCTGGTCCACCACCGGCGAGGATACTTTCACCGCGCCGTCTGCACCGATGGTCACGAACACGTTGCCTTCGCCGCCGCTCGGGCTCCACTCGGAAAAGGCCAGACCGCGCCCGACGTTCTTCGGCTGTGATTTTTTATACCCCGATAACTGGATGGCCTTGTCCAGCGCCTCGACGCCGCGAATGTGCGAAATATGGAGGCCGATGGGCGTCTCGTCGCCGTCGCGCAGCATGTTCTTGCGCTTGAACTGCGCCGGGTCCATGCCGAGCTTGCGCGCCACCATGTCGAATTGACTTTCATTGGCGAAAAAGCCCTGAGGATCGCCCGGCGCGCGCATGTGGCCGCATGGAATCTTGTTGGTGTAGACCATGCGCTCCTCGATCAGACAGTTGGCGATCTTGTACGGCCCGGCGCAGGTGGACGCGCCGATCAGATAGCCGGCCGGCTTCATCGAGCCGTAGGCGCCGCTGTCAAAGATGAAATCGAGATGGTGCGCGACGATGGCACCGTTTTTTTTCACGCCGGTTTTGATTTTGATGATCGACGCATGGCGCGGATTTCCCGCGGTCAATTCCTCAGTGTAGTCCATGAGCATCTTCACCGGCTGGCCGCTCTTGAGCGACAGGAAATAAGCGACGGGAACATCCATGAAGCCGCCCTTGCCACCGAAGTCGCCGCCGATATGCATCGGATGGAAAATCAATTTCTCCTTTGCCAAACCGATGCAGTTGGACAGCTGCGTGCGCACCGCGAAGGGCGTTTTGCTGCATGACCAGATGTCCGCGCCGCCTGAGGGATCGGTCTTTGCGACGCAGGCGTGCGGCTCCAGGTAGGACTGGTGCGTCACCTGAGTCGTGTAAGTGTTCTCGACGATCAGATCAGCCTGTTTGAAACCCGCTTCGAGGTTTCCCTTGCCCCACTTGAGATAGGAAAACACGTTGCTCAGTTTTTCCACCGGCACCGGCAGCCCGCGGTAGGAAAGCAAATCAGGATGGAGAATCGGCGCACTGGGCTTCACCGCTTCGAGGGGGTCAAGCAGCGGCTCCAGCTCGTCATATTCGACTTCGATTAAATCCAGCGCCTGCTCCGCAGCCGATTTTGTTTCTGCGGCGACCGCGGCGACCTTCTCGCCGATGAATCGCACCACGCCGTCGGCCACCACCGGCGTGTCGTAGATGCAGCGGCCGATCCGAAGTCCCGGCACATCTTTTCCCGTGATCACCGCTTTCACTCCCGGCACTTGCAGCGCTTTGCTGATGTCGATGCTTTTAATCCGTCCGTACGAAATCGGACTGCGCAGGCACCTACCCCACAAAATGTTCGGCAGCTTCAAATCGGCGCTGTATTGCGCCTTCCCGGTAACCTTGAGTTCGCCCTCGACTCTCGGTGTTGGCCTTCCCACAACCAGCATTATCCATTGACCTCCAAGAAATTAAGTTATAACGGTCTTGCTGCGGCTCCCTCCTCTTTTCTAAACCGGAACGCGCCGCATTGTCCAGCGATTCGGAAAAACAAACATCCGACTTGGCAGACCAGATCATTTTGGCTAAGATTTTTTCTAGCCGGGCGCCGCATTTAAAGAACAAGGAGAACTCGATGGCTGAACCTACGGTTGTTTGCCCGCAATGTAAATCCGAAATCAAACTAACCGAGTCCCTCGCCGCGCCGCTGCTCGAAACCGTGCGCCGCGACTACGAGCAGCGCCTCACGCAAAAAGAGGCCGACATGGTGAAACGCGAACAGGCTCTTACCGAAAGCGCCCAATCCCTCGAAAAGGCGAAAGCGGCATTCGACCAGCAACTCGCCGAGAAACTCCAGCAAGAGCGCGGCCGCATCGCCGCCGAAGAAGCGAAAAAGGCCAAGCTCGCGCTCGGTAATGACCTCGATCAGAAAGCCAAAGAAATCAATACCCTTCAAGAGATTTTGAAACAGAGGGATACAAAGCTTGCCGCGGCTCAGCAGGCTCAAGCCGAGCTGATCCGCAAGGAGCGCGAATTAGACGACGCCAAGCGCGAGTTGGAGCTGACCGTCGCCAAGCGGGTGCAAGCCGATCTCAGCGCCGAGCGCGACAAAGCGAAGAAGGAAGCGGAGGAAGAACTGAAGCTTAAAGTGATGGAAAAAGACCAGACCATCACCGCGATGCAAAAGCAGATCGAAGACTTAAAACGCCGCGCCGAGCAAGGCTCGCAGCAACTTCAAGGAGAAGTTCAGGAACTGGAGCTGGAAGCGTTGCTTACGGCGAAGTTTCCGCGCGACACGATCCAGCCCGTGCCCAAGGGCGAGTTCGGCGGCGACGTGCTGCACCGAGTCATCGGTCCCCTCGGCCAGCAGTGCGGCACGATCCTCTGGGAATCCAAGCGCACCAAGAACTGGAGCGACGGTTGGCTCCCAAAGCTGCGTGAAGACCAGCGGACGGCCAAGGCGGAAATCGCCGTTATCATCAGCCAGGCCCTGCCCAAGGACGTCGAAACGTTCGGCTTCGTCGACGGCGTCTGGGTTGCCGATCCAAAAGTCGCCCTTCCCGTCGCCATGTCGCTGCGTCAATCCTTAATCGAAGTCGCCGCCGCGCGCCAGGCGTCCGAAGGCCAGCAAACCAAGATGGAGATGGTTTATAGTTATCTCACCGGGCCGCGCTTCCGCCAGCGGGTTCAAGCGATCGTTGAAGCGTTCTCCTCCATGAAAAAAGACTTGGACGCGGAAAAGAAAGCGATCACGCGCCAATGGGCCAAGCGCGATGAGCAGATCGACCGCGTCATGCAAGCCACCGTCGGCATGTACGGCGACCTCCAGGGCATCGCGGGGAAGACTCTCCAGGAGATCGAAGGGCTGGAGTTTCAGGGGATGTTGGATTTCAAGCCGGAAGAATGATTTTCTTGCGGTGTGTTGCGAAATAATGCTTGCTATGGCGCTCCCCAAGCACTAGAGTGAAGTCATGACTACCAATAATGAGGAACGATCCCGATATCGAGTCGCCGATTCTCACCGCAATCAGACCTTTGTCGGGGTGCTGAAGCGAGACCGGGATACGGATTTGTGGACATGGAAAGGCCATATCGACTTTATTGACGGGCATAACGTCGAATTTTCCAGTCAACGCAATTTCACGACCAAAACGGAAGCGGAAGACTACATGCGTCGATTCGCATGTGACCGCATCGATAACCGGCTCAATTTAAGTCGTTTCTAACCTCGTGCGTGGGGGGCGTTGGATTCGGCGTGAATAAATGCCGGCTCAATCTGATCATCCCCAACGATTGAAAAGGCCTCGGCTCCGGCGCCATCATCGATGGCGATGTGTGATTCGGTTCTACAAACGTCCGCCATGTTTCAGGGTTTATCGAGTGAAGCCACTGTGCTGCTTCCCGAAGCAGTAAGAGTTCTCAGACTTTCAAAATAGCGGCGATGGGTCAGACGCAACGCTTCTTGACTGCGCGCCTCCAGCAAACAGACCTCATCCCCGTCCTTCTTGCCGATTAGTTCCAGTTCCAGCGCAAGTCGCGCATCTTCAGCAATCCGCCGCTGCGAGTCCTCGAACTCTTTCAATCTAACAATCTTACCGGAAGGACGGTTGTATTGGATTAAAAAAATCATCGGGTTGGTGGCCAGGCTTCAGCCTAAACTAATTACACAACTCTTTCCGGTAAACTACGCGAAAAAGCCGCTCTATTTTTTCTTAATCCCGAAGCGCGGGTTGAGAAAATCTCCACCTCAATTCCTATCGGGTTCAGGTCGCTCTTGCTTCTCCGCAGACCGATAGTCCCGTCCCTCAGCGCGGCGGGAGCGGGCCGGCATCGGCGAGCTTTTTGTAGAGCGCGATGACCTCCGGGTCTCGCGGTAAATCCTTGATCGCTTTTTCCACCTCTTCTCCGGTGAGCGGCGTCGGCTCCCGGCCCATCAGTTTCTTGAACTCCTGCCGGAAATCGGGATCTTTGAAAGTCTTCGTCATCGCTTCCCGGAGAATCTTCACCAACTCCGGCGGGGTCCCCGGCGACAGATGATGCGGCCAACGAGGCACTTGGAAAGCGCGCAGCAGGTCGACCATTTTCCGTTCTTTGTCGGACTTCGCTTGACCATCGATATCAGGCAAGCCCGGCAGCCGCGGATCGGTTCGGCCTTTGGGATTTGAAATGGTTGCGTGGAATAGCACCGAATCGCCCAGGTCTTTGAAGACACCGTCGATGTTGCTGCTGGTCCTCGCGTCGAGCTCGCCGTTTTTGAGCGCGACATCCATTTCAGGATCGTTGAAACCGACGATGAATTTGGGCTCCTTGAAATCGAACATGTAAGCGAACATCCGCGCGGTCACGTACACGGAATGTCCGACGGAATGGGCGCCGATGCGAATGCCCGGCGTGCGCCGTACTTTATCGAAGCTGTCGAGACCCGCCGCCTTGCGGGTAAAAAAGGCGTAGGGGTTGCCGGTTTCCGTCGAGCCGATGTAGATGAATTTGTCGATGTCGTAGTTGCTGCCCGGCAGCCCGAGTATCGGCCCGGGAATCATCGCGCCGGCCGAGCCGATCCTAAGTCCGTCGGGCTTCGCCGTGTACATGTAATTCGCGGCCTTTCGGCCCGACGCCCCGTCCATGAACTCCATTACGATCGTCGGATTTCCAGGAATATACTTCTTCAGATAGGGCATCAGCGCACGCGATTGAAACTCGCCCGAGCCGCCCGCCCCACCACCCCGCAAAATGGTAATCGTCTTGCCGGCGTAATAGGGGGTCTGGGGCATCGCGGCATGCGCGAAGAGCAAAAACGAGCACAGCGCGACGATCAGCTTCAATGCAAAACTCGATTTTTCAGCGAAGCGCATATCTCACCTCCGATTCGAACCCAAGGCCTGGCTTCGTATTCTTGAACACCCGGACTCGCCGCGACGCCAAGTGTCGCATGACGGTTTCCTTTGATCGTCAATCTGCTCTTGTTCCGACCCGCAATAAGGAATAAGTATCTCTTACACCGAAGGACATTGAGCAAACAAGTCAGTCCACAGAGGGTTACCATGAGCGAAGCAAAAAAAGCGCTCGCGCAACCGCGCCCGCGCATCCGCAAATCGTTCGCGGACGACGCGCCGCTGATCCAGTGGGGAGAAATGAATTCACCGTTGGGGAGGCTCTACGTCGCCGTGAGCGACCAAGGACTCTGTGCCGTGGATTTTGGCCGGCGCGAATCCGAATTCCTGGAGCGCTTCGATCCGCGCGCGCGCCTGGAGAAAAACCCCAAGTCGGTGGAGCGCATCATGGTGCAGCTTAGCGAGTATTTCGCCGGCAAGCGGAGCCGATTCGATCTGGCCGTTGATCTTTCAACGTTAACGCAGTTTCAGAAAACTGTGC
>JACPFE010000752.1 GCA_016183145.1 Deltaproteobacteria bacterium
CGACGTTGAAAAGGCTATTTTCAATCTTGACCATCACGAAGGCTGCGTCCGATCCTTCACTTTGGCCACCTGCGAGCAGGCACTGGTATTGATCCGCAAGGGAATGGATCTTCAGGCGAGAGACTGGACGATCCACGCCAACGACCCGGACCTCGATACGATCCTCGCCATCTGGCTGTTACTTAACCACATGCGGGTCAACGACGTCGACCCGGAAATTCGCAAGAAGATTGTGCCGTTTGTCCGTCTTCAAGGCTCCATTGATGCTCACGGACTAGCGATGCAAGAACTGTGCGGCTTTCCAGTCGAGCTCCAGGCATCCGTTTTTGCACAGTTAGAAAAGTGGCGGAGCAAAGAAGTAGCCCTAAAAAAAGACGAGAAATGGCAGGAGATCGACTTCCTCGAATACACGGCTGAAGTCCTGCGTGCCATCGATGCTATCATTTATTCTTCATATCACTTCGAAGGCGTTATCGAGGTCAAGGAAATGGCGCGCGTTGATATCGGCGAGAATCATCTGGCGATAGTTTGCCAAGGCGACGTGGGAATCTACGAAGTGGAGTCGCAGCTGCGCCGGCTGCACGGCAAGCGCCTCGGCGTCATCATTTTAAAAAGTGGCCGTAACACATACACGTTGCGCCAGGTCGAAACGTTTCTGCCGGCAACGCTAGAAAACGCTTACTTGAGCTTGAACCTTATCGATCCGGCCGCGGGAACCCGACGCTCCGCCAACCGGTGGGGCGGCTCAGGCGAGATCGGCGGCTCGCCGAGAGCCACCGGAACATCGCTCACACCGCAACAGATCGCGGACGCGATCGGCGAGGCCTACCGTGGGCCGACGAGGATGCGGCGCTTGTGGTCCCTTTCGATAGGCATACTAGGAAACGCGGTCATCATGGTTGCGTCCATGATGAGCACTTATTCTTTGGCACGTCTTAACGATCCGTCGGGTTCCCTCGATCGCTACTTTCGCGATCAAGCGGGAACCTATGGCGGCGTGCTCGGGGGTCTCACTGTCCTGCTGATGCTATTCGCAATCCGCCGGGGTCGGAAGCTGTTTGGACTCTGCGCGCCGGCCGGTTCCGATTGGCTGGCGTTACTCCCCGGGGCTCTGTTAGGAGGCGTGGCGGGAGGCGCCTGGATTTTTGACGTTGCGCTGATGCGGCCGCAGACTTTACTTCAACACCACTGGACCGAATGGGCTGTCCTTCTCGGTTTTCCCCTGGTCGCTGAGCTGCTATTTCGAAGCCTCTTACATGGCACGTTGGCACAGCGTTTCGCTACTCAGTACTCGGGCGGTCCGTGGTTTCTTTCCTGGCCGGTCTTTATCTCCAGCGTGCTCTATGCCCTCTGGTCCCTTCCTCAGTTTCTTCCCTTCTTTTCCCCCGGCGTGGAGTTGACGTTCGCCGCCGCTCTGCTCTTTGGCATTAGTTCGGGCATGGCGCGGGAGCGTTCGGAGAGTGTGTTACCTTGTTTGCTCATGCACTGGTCTTGCCTGCTTGTACTGGTGCTTACTTTGTCATTGTTTTGAGCAGAGTTAGGAAGAGACTCTCGATCCCTTTTCTTCTCTTTATGCCTTGAACTTCTGGTAGATCCACAACAAGAGAAATGCGCCGACGATCGAACCGATCCAACCGGCTCCCTGGCCGGCCTCATACCAGCCCACCGCCTGACCGGCATAAGTCGCGACAACCGAACCGGCAATACCGAGCAAGGTCGTCACGATGAATCCCATGTTTTCCTTGCCGGGCATGATGAATTTCGCAATCACGCCGACGATAAATCCGATAATAATCGTCATCAAAAGGCCAAACATGCCTTCCTCTTTCGAATACTGAGCTCTCGTGCGGGGTAATATCGAAAAAGGGCGGTCGCAGTCAAGCGAATGGTTTTCATGGCAACATAAGAGTTGTATAAGCCAACAAGGCGACTTCGCAGACTGCCGATTCATGGTGAAATACGCTAATTCTTGGAACGACGGTAGGGCGTGTCGTCCCAAAGCTTGAGCTGGTTCGGTTGGCAATAGGTTTAGGGCCGCAACTGCAAGTGGAATCGAATCGGCGGGAAGAAGAAGTCAAAACGTAGGCGCGACCCAGCCATGAAAGCTCACTTCCACGTTTCCGGAATTCCGAAATCGTGGAAGTTGCTCCGCGAGATGGGGACGAGGCGGGAATATCACCGCCTGAGATTCATCCGTTAATGTTTGGCAGAGAGTGAGCGATAATGACGTATGACGTCAACTGTTTGGCTGGAAGCGATCAAGCCGATCCCTGATGAGGACTCGGAATCCTAGTTCGGATTTGGCAATAAACTAGCTGGATCCGGGTGGCGCCGACTGGGGACGTCCAGAGACACCCAGGGGGCCTCTCATCGCGACGCAGGGATAGCAAGGACCGCACAGTGCGCGCCTCTTAGGACTCGCTCCGTCGTACTTCCTCGTAAAGCATCCAGAAAATCCAAATGGCCTTGCGTCATGAGCACCAGAAGATCGGCTTGCCACTCGTTCTCGGCTTTTAGGATCTCCTCTACGACATTGCCTTGTCTGACCATACTCCTGTAGGACCAACCCGCCCGCGGCAAATCAACCACCGGCATTTGTTCGCCTTTCCCTACATGAAGCAGTCTTAGCTCGGCCGAGGTACAGCCAAGTCCTTTCGCCAAAAGAGATGCTTTGTCGATGGCTGTCTGGGGATCGGGATCATGATCGACCGGTATGAGAATCCGTTCCAGCTTCACCGCACCGTCGGCCAACGAAACAAATCCCCTCCCCTCGCGGGGGACAAAAAGCGTCATAGCTCCTGATTTCCGCGCCAGGGGTTCTGCGGTGGCTTTGTGCAACCAGCGATCTAGTCCCTCCCTCTGATGTGTAGCCAAGACGATTAGATCGGGCCGAAATCTGCGGAAATGCCGCAGCATGGAATCCAACGGACTGGAACTCGCAGTCAACACCTTTCTAACCAGAACGCCCGCCTTCGCGACCTCCTCGGGTCGAACTCCATCCGGCAAAAGCCCCCAACGTGCCAACGTAGAACGCACCGCGGGATATTCGGTCCAGTAGGGCCGCTCCGGGTCGAGTTGAGGCTCGACATGCATGATATCGAGCTTCGCCTTTGACTGTAGAGCGATTTTCAGAGCATGGGCAAAGGCCGCTTCGCTGGGCAAGGAAAAATCCGAAGGATGAAAAATAGTAAATTTTCGAGCTCGCACTTTTCTTACTGAACTGGCCATCTTTCTTGTTTCCTTTCTGTCACTCCATGACTTCTCAACAGCCGATGTCTTGGAACTAAAGTCTATTGAAAAATTGATTTTCTCTTCTCGTCGAAGCTTATATGAAGGAGACGGCGATGCGAAGAGGACGACCGATTGCACCTCTGACGTTGATACCAGAGGAACCAGCGACTCTTGAGCAATGGGAAATTTCCGGCGACAGTATTTTTCATTTACTATTTTTACCCTTCCGCCAGCCACCCTATCTTGCGCCGCAAACTCGTACCGATTACTTGCTCTAGTTGATCTAGAAAATCAATGGCTTTTAGAGCACACCGGGATCACCAAGTCACCGTCCAATTGATTTCCGGGAATGATGACAGAACTCGTCGCTCCAATTGGCGAGCTAGCAATCAGCTCGAAAACATTTGCCCAATGAACGCCCCGATCTATTTAGAGGGCTTGAACGTTTTGAACGCTTCGAACCATTGACGCCGATCCATCGCTTCAGCTATTTTCTCAATCATCTGGTGTGAGGTTTGCCGATGAAGATCCGCAGACGGCTCTTTGCCTTCCTCGCGTTCGGTTGGCTCAGCGCGCTTCCTATGGCGGCGAGTGCGCAGCTAATCAAAGTCACCACCTCGTACGTTTCGGACTCGGCGGGTGTCTTGCCGCTCTGGCTCGCCAAAGAGGCCGGTATCTTCGCGCGCAATGGCTTGGATGTGCAGGCGGTGCGTGTGCATGCCGCCGTCGGGGTGATGGCCCTGATGTCCGGCGAACTGCAATTCGTCCTGGCGTCGGGCCCGGTGGTGGTCGACAGCGCGCTGCGCGGCTCCAATGCCGTCTATGTCGCCGGCGGCATGTCAACGCTCGATTTCGTGCTCGTCACCCGGCCCGAGATCAAAACCGCCGAGCAGTTAAAAGGCGGCACCGTCGGCTTGTCGGCGTTTAGAGGCGCTAATCCGACCGCCACCCGATTTGCTCTGCAGAAGCTTGGACTCGGCACAAAGGACGTGTCGCTCATCGTCGTCGGCGGCGCCAGCGAAAGAATCGCCAGCTTGCGCTTGGGGAAAATCCACGGGACGCTTTTCAGTCCGCCGCAACATATCACGGCGCAGCGCGAAGGCTTCAACGCCCTGGCGGACGTGGCGGAGCTCGGCCTGCCGTTCGTGCATATCGGTTTGGCAACGACCCGCGCCCTCATCCGGGACAAACCGGAGATCGTCCGCCGCTACGTCAAATCTCACCTCGAGGCGGTTGCCGTGATGAAAATGGACCGCGAGCTAGCGATCAAAACGCTGGGGAAATACCTGGGGCAAATCAAGGACCGCGACGTCCTGGTAAAATCCTATGACGCCGCCGCGCCGGACAACCGAATCTCTCGCAAACAATATCCCTACTTGGCCGGCCTGCAGATGGTCCTCGATTTATTGTCGGAAGAAAATCCCAAAGCGAAGAGCGCCAATCCGGAAGACTTTGTCGACAATCGTTTCATCAAGGAACTCGACGACAGCGGCTACATCGATAATCTCTACAAGGCCACGCCGCGACCCTAAGTTATCACGACTTAAATGTTCTGAAATAACGGTGGGCTTTAGGCCATATCGCATCAGGCTATCGAGGATGCCCAGTCACTCATGACAAAACAATAAAGACTGTCGCGTCGGAGAGTGTGCCCCTTTTACCTTTTTTCCGTCTTTCGCGTCTGCCGATTCCAGATTCCATTTTACTCTTGCAAAAGTCCGAACAGGTCTCTAGTCTATTGGTTATGTCCAATCCCTCTACAAGAGCGACCTATAGCCTCGACGCACACACGATACGAAAGCTCGAAGATATGGCGCGCCGATGGGGAGTCTCGAAGTCGGAAGCGTTGAGACGAGCCGTAAAGTCCGCGACCGTCAACGGCCATGGGAAAGAAGACAACGCTCTCAAAGCACTGGATCGTTTGCAAGACTCGTTGCGTCTGACTCCCGCCAAAGCGCGGGCGTGGGATCGTAGGGTTCGCGCAGAGCGCCGCACATCATCGTCACGACAAGAACGTCGAAGGCGATGATCCATCTCGACACCGGCTTCCTGATCCGCGCGCTGGTTCGCAATTCATCTGAAGATATTAGATTGCGCGAATGGCTGAGATCGAATACCCCCGTCGGGATGAGTTCGATCGCCTGGGCCGAGTTTTTATGCGGTCCGGTTGAAAAGAACGACATCGCCCTGGCTGGCCGTATAGTGCCGGATCGTCAACCGTTTACGGACGAAGACGCCACAGCGGCAGCTCGATTATTCAATATTTCCGGCCGTCGGCGCGGAACGTTTGTCGATTGTATGATTGCCGCTGTTGCTCTCGGAGCCGGAGCCTCCTTGGCAACCACCAATCCAGAGGACTTTCGAAGGCTCGAAACTGCTGGCCTGCAAATCATTACAGTGTGAACGGTTTGTAGCTGTTGATCGGCCGGTCGGCTTCGAGTGACGTACAACGGCTGCACGTTTCCACGTTTTCGGAATTCCGAAAACATGGAAGTTGATCGGCGACATGGAGATCACGCCGAAAAGAGCATCGACTGAGATGAGAGTTAGGCAAACGAGGCAAGTCAGACACCGACCCTCGATTTATTGTC
>JACPFE010000753.1 GCA_016183145.1 Deltaproteobacteria bacterium
CGCTTCGCGCACCGGTCGGTCTCGGAATATCTACCGCAAAGGCGCAAAGGGAAATCATTGTCATTTCGAACGAAGAGAGAAATCCTTGTTTCGAGCAAAGCGAGAAATCTTCTTCTTAGATCCCTCGCATTCGCTCGGGATGACAAGCCTTGGGCTTGTCGCTTAGCGTCTTGGCGTGGTTCGATAAACTCACCACCCTGAGGAAACTCGAAGGGCCTTGGCGCGATGATAATTTTAGAGGGCGTCTGTCAGGCAGGCGGGCCTTCGCGGTGAGCCACATGGAAGCCTGAAGTGCTGAAGAGTAAAATAACGGTAGATTCTATGAGACCGAGACCCCAAGCAGCCAACCGACGGTGTAGGTGATCGCCGAGGCCAGCAGCCCGATGCCGAGCATGCGCAGCCCACTGAGAAATGGACCGCGCGCGGTAAAGATCGAAAGCAGGGCGCCGACGGCAAAGAGCGCGAGACAACTCAGGAATGCGCTGGCAACGGACGCGGAGAACTCGGAGGTAATCAGATAGGGAGCGACGGGCACGAACGCGCCCGTCACGAAGGCAAAAAACGAGCTTGTCGCCGCTCGCCACGGCGAGCCCAGCTCCGATGGATCCAGGCCCAACTCTTCCCGCGCCAGGGTGTCGATGGCGGTCTTGGGATTCTCAATGATGCGCCGCGCGAGCGCCGCGGCTTCTTTTTCCGGAATCCCTTTCGCTTGATAGATCAGCGAGAGTTCCTCTTCCTCTTCTTTCGGCGACATCTCCAGCTCTTGTTTCTCCATGGCGATTTGCTGCTCGAACAACTCCCGCTGGGCGCGCATGGAAACATATTCGCCGGCCGCCATGGAAAACGAGCCGGCGAGCAAGCCCGCCACGCCGGCAAGCAGAATGTATTCGGGCTTGGCCTCGGCGCCGGCGAAACCCATGACCAGACTGAAATTGGACACCAGACCGTCGTTGACGCCGAAGACCCCCGCGCGCAGGCTGCCGCCCCTTGAGGTAAAGTGCCAGCGCTCGACGCCGATGATCGCTTCCTGGCCGGAAAGCCCTCCCGACATCTCTCGCAGCGTGCGGCTGTGGGCGCGCTCTTCCGCCGGTAGTCCTACGGCTTCCGGCTGGCTCATGTAGCCCGCCTCGTCGCGCGCTTCCAGACTGCTGATGATGGGAACGATCCTGCGCGTGCCGAACCGGCGCGCCAGCCAGCCGAGCATGCGCACCCGCGCGGAGGGGTGGTGCGCCGGCACCGCGCCGCCCCCCGACTGAATCAGCCTGGCCCAACGCTGGGCGTGTCGTTCTTCGTTCTCGGCCAGCTTTGCAAAGATCGCCGCGCGTTTTTCATCCTTCTCGGCGCCGGCCATCGCGCGGTACAAAGCGATGCCGTCCATCTCCACCAGGTAATTCTGTTGGTAACGGGCGAGGTCCGCTGGAGTCGTGTTTTGCTGAGCTTCCATAGTCGAAAGTTTCGAGTTCCAGGTTCCGGGTTTCGAGTTGAACAAGAATCAGAAACTGGGAGAAACCTGCCACAGAGTTCCGCCAGAAGTCAATTCCCGGCTCGCCGGCATCACCTTGCGGGTAGTGGTTCAGTTTCGCCAAAATTTGTAGGGGCAACCCTATGTGGTTGCCCGTTCGGAGGGCAGGCATCCTTCGACTGACTCAGGACAAGCTCCGGCCCCTACATCGATGCGGCGTTGAAATCAAACTGAACCACTACAACCTTGCGCCAGCAGGGCGTTTCATTCTAACGTTGGCCTAACATGATTACTTTCGTCGATGTCGAAGAGGCGCGCGAACGCAGCAAAGATCAGATCTATCTGTCGCCGTTCCCTTACTCTGAAACCATCAGCCGGATGAGCGGCAGCCGGGTTTTCTTCAAGCTCGAAAACCTGCAAATGACCGGCTCCTTCAAGGAACGGGGAGCGCTCAACCGGCTGCTGACGCTCACTCCCGAACAGGCCGCTCGCGGCGTCATCGCCGCCAGCGCCGGCAATCACGGCATGGCGGTCGCTTTTCACAGCCGGCGATTGGGCATCGCCGCGACCATCGTCATGCCCCGTCACGCGCCCCTGATCAAAGTCAGCCGCGTGCGCCAGTACGGCGCAGAGGTTTTGCTCCACGGCGACGACTACGACATGGCTTTCGCCGAAGCGCGGCGCCTGAGCCAAGAGCGAGGGCTTACGCTGATCCATGCGTTCGACGATCCCTGGGTCATCGCCGGGCAGGGAACCATCGGCCTGGAGATCTACGAGCAGAATCCCGACTTGGACGCGGTCATCGTTCCCGTGGGCGGCGGCGGCCTGATCGCGGGGATTGGGCTGGCGCTGAAGACCCTCAATCCGAAGATTCGCATCATCGGCGTCCAATGCGAATCGATTCCTTCGATGCAGGCGGCTCTGGAGAAAGGCGAGCCGGTCGGTCTGCCGCCGGCGGTAACCATCGCCGACGGCATCGCGGTGCGCGCCGTGGGCGCGGCGCCGCTTGAGCTGGTCAAGATATTCGCGGACGAAATCGTAACCGTCAGCGAAGGAGAAATCGCCAACGCCGTCCTGCTGCTCTTGGAAATCGAAAAAACCGTAGCCGAGGGAGCGGCGGCGGCGCCTTTAGCGGCGCTGCTCAACAAAAAGATTTCCCTGGACGGAAAAAACGTCGGGCTCATCGTCTCGGGCGGCAACATCGACGTGAATCTCATCTCCCGCATCATCGAAAAAGGGCTCATTCAAGACGGCCGTCTCAGCCGCGTTTCCGTCGTGATTCCCGACCGCCCCGGCAATCTCGCTCGGCTGGCGCAACGGATCGCCGATCTCGGCGCCAATATCTTGCAGATCGCGCAGGCGCGCGGCTTCGGCCAGATGGCCATCGGCGAGACCGAAGTCGAACTGATTTTGGAAACCACCGGCCCCGAACACATCGAACGATTATGCGCCGGCCTGCGCGCGGAGGGGCTAAGATTCAAGACGGAATCCTAGCCAAAAGTATTTGAAATTCGGAAACGAAGACGAGATCGGAAAAACCATGTCTCCCGCCAAGGCGCCAAGAACAAAAAATTCGAAGCACGAAATCCGAAATTCGAAACAAATTCGAATGACCAAAATAAGTTAAATTCCAAACAAGCTTCCTTCGGATTCGGTGTTTTGGATTTTCCCGATTTGAGAGCTATTTGTCTCTGAGTTCGTTTCGGATTTCGATATTCGGATTTCGGATTTTGTTTCGGTCGCGCCTTGGCGCGATAAAGTTTCTTGCAGTCGTTTTGTCCAACATTTCTGAGGTAAGAATCAAAGGGCTGTTCTTCATCAGGCTAAACCCGAAACTTGAAACTCGGAACTCTGAACTGCGAGGCAAAGTCTCGCTACGCTCCCACCGTCTGCGCCCCCGCCGGC
>JACPFE010000774.1 GCA_016183145.1 Deltaproteobacteria bacterium
GGTCTCGCGCGCTCGCAACAGCATCACCCGATCTTGCGCGGCGTTACGGCGGGCTTTGAATGATTCTTCGAGGTAGCTCCGGCAGACTTCGACAAAATGACGGCGTTCGTCCAGACAGCGGGCGCGTAAGTCCATCTGGTAAGTGCTTTTCAGATAATCTGAAGCCGCGCTCGGATCGATAGGGTCGACCGATTCAGGCGGGCGAGGATGCGCCGGAAGGTCGATAAGGCAGTCGGCTGGCACCACGACAAAGCGCTCGGCTGATCCCACAGTCGCGCTGAGGTTCTCGCGCACAATGACTAACTCCCCGTGCAATGCTTGAGGATCGCCTTTAGTATTTTGCCCGCGAATGGAAAGTTCGAAAAAATGAAGGCGATAAGGGGATTCCGTTGTCTCATCTGCGTAAACCGCTGCGCCACCGAAAACACCGCTTAGAGCTTCGTTGAGCCGTTCATCGACTGCCGCATAAAGCGGATGCCCGGGTCCGACGAGAGCAGCATCCAAGTGCTGGTCCATCTCTAAGTGATCTTTATGGAACGTTACCTTACGATAGGTCGGCTCCGCCTTGCCGATCCGGCTCGTGGCCTGTAATCGATCTGAACGAAGGTCGGCCAAGACATGCTCGACTCGCCACAAACCGTCGGCTCGCGCCTCAACTCGGAGCCCAATCTCTTTACTCGCTTTCAGAAACTGCTCCTCGACGTAGCGGGGCATGAGGCGGCGCTCTTCCGCCTCGGCATTCGCCTGTTGGAAACCAGAGAAGTCGACATTCGCGCGGGCGAGCGCAATTCCCGTCGCCTGCTCGTATTGCTGGAGTTTCTTGGGATCGATACGCTCGATCTGATCTAAGTAGTCATCAAGCCGTCTTGGATCGAAAGCGGCCTCGCGCAGCATCTCCGGGAGGTTCACGTCGTTCAGCGCCAGCACCTCTCCGATCACATCAAAGACACGATCATCGAGCACAGCCCGCATCTGGTCGAGTTTCTGGAGCAGGCGCTGGAGGATAGCTCCTTCGACGATCGGCTGCCCTTCCTCAGAATCAGTCGCCACGAAATTGAACGCATGAACGTCGCGCTCTTGGCCAATCCGATGGATACGACCCAATCGCTGCTCAAGGCGCGTGGGATTCCAAGGGAGATCGTAATTTATCATCAGTCGGCAGAACTGAAGGTTGATCCCCTCGCCGGCTGCTTCGGTTGCAACACAGATCTGTTTTTCCGTTCGGAAAAGTTCTTGGGCGCGCTTGCGTTCGTGTGGGTTCATCCCGCCATGGATCTGACAGATCGTGTAACCCCAACTTTCAAACTGTGCGGAAAGGTAAGTCAACGTGTCCCGATGTTCAGTAAAGAGGAGTAATTTTCCCCGGCCGTCGGTAAGCTCCTTGAAATCCGCTCCTTGTAAACAGTCCCTCAACGCCGCGAGCTTGGAATCCGCAGCGTGGTCACGCACGCGTCGCGCATGGGCAAGAAGTTCCTGGAGGGCAGCAATCTCGGCCCGTAGCTGGTCCAGCTCCACAGCAGATGTAAAACGGTCAGCAAGCAGATCGCGGTCGGCATCATCCAACTCGTCTTCTTCTTGCTCAAGGTCGCTAATTCGTCCCTGCAATTGTGCGAGGCGTCGGACGCGTTGAGCCGGCGACAGCACCTCCAGCTCTTTTAGGAGTTCTTGTTGGCGTTCCAAGCGTCTGCGAATTGATTCATAGATGGCCATCGTCGAGCTAGCCAGGCGTCGCTGAAGTACGGTCCGTGCAAGCGCAACGCTCGCCTTCCTCTGACCACTGGCCTGAGGGAGAAAGTCGTTTATATAAGCGGTGACGGCTTTGTATAGATCGTACTCTGCCACGGTAAGCCGGAAGGTGACCGTGTGCGCGTGACGGTCTGGGAAGAGGCGGTGGCCGTTTAGATCGCGTAGATCTTCTTTCAGCCGGCGCAGCGCCCATGGGCAATCAGGTCCCAAACTCAGAATATCGCGCCGAATCTGGGTTGCTTTCTCACCCACCCGGTGGGGCTCTGGAAAAATGTCTGGATCGAGGAGACGGATAAAGTGGGAAAAGCGATCATCGTCCCCGTGGTGTGGGGTAGCAGTGAGCATGAGAAGATTCCCGGCGACGGTGGCAATGCGTTCGGCGAGCTGATAGCGCTTGGTCTTCTCAACTTCGTCGCTCCGACCTGAAGCGCTTTTGGTGTAGGCGCTGCATTTGTGCGCTTCATCAATAACAACTAAATCCCAACGTTGGTTCCAAACGCGTTCACGGACTTCGTCCTGCTTCGCATAATCCAGAGAGGCAATGACCTGATTCGAGCGGCGCCAGGGATTTACAAGTTGCTGTTGATCCACCGCAGAGAAGATAATGTCGAACGACTCATTGAACCAACGTAAGAGCTCATCTTGCCATTGGATGGTCAACGGCGAGGGACACAAAATCAGGACACGCTCAATCGCCTCGCGGAGCTTCATCTCCTTGATGAGCAAGCCAGCCATAATCGTCTTCCCTGCTCCGGGATCGTCCGCTAAGAGAAATCGAAGGCGAGGCTGCGGCAACATTTTGAGATATACCGCCTCGATCTGGTGGGGCAGTGTGCGGATGCCGGAAAGACTTACGGCAAAGTGCTTGTCATAGGCGTAGGCCAGGCGAATTCGAGCGGACTCGCTGAGCAAGCGGAACTTCTCGGCATCGACCGGCGCAACCGATGTCGGCGTGTCGACTCGGTGACCAAGCAGCGAATCAGCCTCTTCCCGTGAGAGTATCGTTTCATCCGGGCTTCCATCTGCCAGGCGAACACGACATTCGAATCCGTCTCCAATTGGACGCACAGCTTCAAGGACTACCGGCTCAGGGAAATGACCAGGTAAATTGATACGCTGGCCGATGGGGAATTGTGCCTCAGACATATGAATTCGAAGGAACTCGCAACTCCAGCGGATTCTACGCGATATGGCAGCGCGAGGGCAAGGACGATGTTTGACAGGGAACCTTTGACGAGACTTCTCGGTGACGAAAAATTGGCGGGATCGGTTGGCTACACTTCAATTTAGTTCCAGTTGTTCAACTTGCCCAACACCGTCTTAGCCCCACCCGTTCCAAGGGTTTCAATCGTTCCAAACGTTCCAGTCGTTTAAAACGTTCAAGCCGTGACGGACTAAAGCGGTTCACGATTCACGGAAAAACAAGCTCGGCGGGACGCTTCCACGTTTCGGCAATTCCCGAAACGTCGAAATGATTGGTTAGATCGGGGCTTTGTGAGTTAGTTATTTTGGATCGGGAATGCCGAGTTGGCGGCAGATTTTGCGCGCTAAGAGATCGGCGATCTCCGTGTGGCGCGGTACCGTGGTGACCCGGCGAGGGTCGGCAAGATTAACATACTTGCTGTGTTTCGCTCCTTCATCGACCAGCGCACATCCAAACCGCTCCAAGTGCCGGATCAATTCCCTGCGTTTCACCTACACCTCGAGCTGCTCGATCACGACCGTTCCCTTAGGAAGCTTTGAGAGATCGACGGGCTCTCGGATCATGCGGACGGCATCGGCGAGGTTTTCCCGAGCTTCTTTTAACGTCGCTCCCTGCGTGAGCGCGCCAGGCACGTCATCGGTCCACCCCACCCACCATT
Source organism: Deltaproteobacteria bacterium (assembly GCA_016183145.1). Lineage (GTDB taxonomy): Bacteria > Desulfobacterota > Binatia > UBA9968 > UBA9968 > JACPFE01. The sequence continues at coordinate 3,609 of JACPFE010000774.1, forward strand.
TGCCGTCCTTAACAAAGGTTGCTTGAATCTTCATGGTAATTGTTTCCCCCGGTTTGCTGCGATGATTCTACGCGAATTGGCAGCGTGAGGGCAAGGACGATGAGGCAGAGAGTGGTAACGCTCAGGGCCTGCGCATTTTGACACTACGGTCAAGAAAAAAGGCTTCAGAAGGTTTGCCGCGTTCCGAAGCCTTTGAAGAACGATTGAAGAATGATCTACGTGCCGTGGGCCCAGGAGGAAAGATATTTCTGCTGCTCAGCCGACAGAGTGTCGATGCGAATGCCCATGCTGCCGAGTTTCAACTTCGCGACCCAATCTTCAACCGCCTTGGGCACCTCGTAGACTTTCGGCGTCAGTTTCTTGCGGTTTTTCACCGCCCACTCCGAGGCGAGCGCCTGGGTGGCGAAACTCATGTCCATGACGGAGGCCGGATGGCCTTCGGCGGCGGCGAGGTTGACCAGCCGCCCTTCGCCGATGAGGTAGATTCTTTTGCCGCCGGGAAGGACGTAAGCATCGACGGAGTTGCGCACGTTCTTATCGACTCGGGTCGAGAGTTGTTTCAGCGCCTTGAGGTCGATCTCGATGTCGAAATGACCGGAGTTGCAGATCACCGCGCCGTCCTTCATGGCTTTGAGGTGTTCTTTAGCGATGACGTGCATGTCGCCGGTCAAGGTAATGAACAGATCGCCAACGCGCGCCGCCTCTCTCATGGTCATCACTTCCAAGCCGTCCATCGCTGCTTCGAGCGCCCGCACCGGCTCGACTTCAGTGACGATCACTTTCGCGCCCATACCCCGCGCCCGCGACGCCACACCCTTGCCGCACCAGCCGTAGCCGGCGACGACGACGCGTTTGCCGGCGATCAGCATGTCGGTGGCGCGGATCACGCCGTCGATGGTCGATTGGCCCGTGCCGTAGCGGTTATCGAAGAGATGTTTGGTCGCGGCGTCGTTGACGGCGATGACGGGAATCTTGAGCGCGCCGTCTCTTTCCAGGGCTCTTAACCGGATCACGCCCGTGGTGGTCTCTTCCATGCTGGCTACCAGGTTCGAGGCGAGATGTGAATAGTCTGTGTGCAGCAGCGACACGAGAGCGGCGCCGTCGTCCATCGTGATGACCGGCTTGTGATCCAACGCGGCTCGCAGGTGGCGATAGTAGGTCTTGTGATCTTCGCCTTTAATGGCGTACGTCGGAATGCGGTCATGCCGAACTAACGACGCCGCGACGTCATCCTGGGTTGACAGCGGATTGGAGGCGCACAGAACCACATGAGCGCCGCCCACTTTGAGCGTTTGAACTAAATTCGCCGTCTCTGCGGTGACATGCAGACAGGCAGAAAAGTGCATGCCCCGAAACGGTTGCTCTTTGTGAAATCGCTCCTTGACCCGACGTAAAACCGGCATGTCCTGGCCGGCCCAAACAATTCGCTTGCGCCCGTTTTGTGCCAGACGAAAATCTTTAACGTCATATTTCTTCGCTGCCATTCTGAAAACTTCCTCCCCGCCCGTTTGCGCCTAAGCGCGCGCCGCCAATTTTTTTAGATCCGCTGCCCGATCGGTTTTTTCCCATGTGAACAGGCCGTCTTCAGGCGTGCGCCCGAAATGACCGTAGGAGGCGGTGGCACGGTAGATCGGCCGTTTGAGGTCAAGAGTTTGAATGATCCCCTTCGGACTGAGATCAAAGTTCTCCTGGACGATCTTGGCGATTGTCGCCTCGGGAATAACCCCGGTGCCGAAGGTGTCGACGAGGACCGACACCGGCTGCGCCACGCCGATGACATAGGCGACCTGCACTTCGCATCTCGCCGCCAGCTCGGCGGCGACGATGTTTTTGGCGACGTAGCGCGCCATATACGCCGCGCTCCGATCCACTTTCGACGGATCCTTGCCTGAGAACGCGCCGCCGCCGTGGCGCCCCATGCCGCCGTAGGTATCGACGATGATTTTACGCCCGGTGAGACCGCAATCTCCTTGAGGCCCGCCGACCACGAAGCGGCCGGTCGGATTGACGTGATAGACCGTATCCTTGTCGAGGTACTCGGTGGGGATGACGGCCTTGATGACTCCGTCGATGATCGTTTCTCTCAATTTGTGGTATTCGACGTCGGCGCTATGTTGAGTGGAGATCACGACGTTTTTGACTTTCACCGGCCTGCCGTCGCGGTATTCCACGGTGACCTGGGATTTGCTGTCAGGCCTCAGGAAATACGCCTCGCCGCCTTTGCGGATCTTCGCCAGGTATTTGACCAGGCTATGTGCCATTTGGATCGGGAACGGCATCAACTCCGGGGTCTCATCGCAAGCGTAACCGAACATCATCCCCTGATCGCCCGCGCCCTGCTCCTTATGCAGCCCTTCGCCTTCGGTGACGCCTTGCGAGATATCCGGCGACTGCTGCTCGACAGCGGTCAGGATGGCGCAGGTGTTGCCGTCAAACCCCATCGAGGAATCGATGTAGCCGATATCCCGCACCACCTCCCGAACGACATCGACGTAACTCACTTTTGCCTTGCTGGTGATTTCGCCCGCCACCACGACCATACCGGTTTTCGCCAGGCTCTCGCAGGCGACGCGGCTGTCGGGATCCCCGGCCAAGTGGGCATCCAGGATCGCGTCGGACACTTGATCGCAAAGCTTATCGGGATGACCTTCCGAGACCGACTCAGAAGTAAATAAAAAATCTTTCCCTGCCATGGCTGCCACCTCCGGGACGTTTCGAATCGAAAAGAATGATGGTTCTTCTGGGTCTCCTGTGAAGAGATGTTCACCACTGAGACACGGAGTTCACAGAGAGAGATAGGTCCGCGTTCCGAGTCCCGGGTCTCGTGTTCAAGCCCGGAACCCAAATCCTCCGCGTACTCCGCGCCTCGGCGGTGCAAACTCCGATCCCTGCTTCACACCAAAACATGAAGAATCAGAATCTGATTTTTATAGCGGATCAGAAGCGGGGATTCAACCTTACTCGGCTTCGTTGAACCGGTTGTCGATCAACTTTTCGATGGCTTTAACAACTTTTTCGGCGTCTTCGCCAATGGCTTCGACTTGAATTTTGCTGCCTTGAGTCCCGGCCAGGGTCAACACCCCCATGATGCTTCTGCCATCGGCTGTCTGGCCATCTTTGGAAAAATTCACTTGCGCGCTGAACTTATTCACCGTCTGCACCAGCAGCGCCGCGGCGCGCGCGTGCAAACCCAGCTTGTTTTTGATCTCTAGTTTCTTGACGACTCTGCTCATGCGGCTATCTGTCGATGTCCCGGTGCTTGACGTGGATGTGATAATTCGCGCCGCCAAATCGCTTGCGCAATTCCTCGACCAAGACCACGGAACGGTGCCGGCCGCCGGTGCAACCGAGGGCCAGGGTCAAGGCGCTCTTTCCCTCTCGCTCGTAGAGCGGCAAGGTAAACTCGAGCAACGCATAGAGCCGGTCAAGATAAACCCGGGTCTCCTCGTCTTTCAAAACATACTCTTCTACTTCCCGCTCCAGTCCGCTCTTGGCGCGCAGTTCGTTGACGAAATAAGGGTTGGGAAGAAAACGAACATCCAAAATCAGGTCCGTATCGTGGGGAATACCGTATTTGTAACCAAAGGAAGTTAGAAAAATGCTCATGTGACGCGAGTCGGGGGCCTGACAAAACTGTTGTTCCATTTCGCGTTTTAGCTGGTGCACGTTAAATTCACTCGTATCGATGACTTTGTCCGCCAGCGCGCGCATCGCTTCCAGCGCCTTGCGCTCGCGCGAGATTCCGTCTTGAATCGAGCCATTGCCCGCCAACGGATGGGGTCGTCGGGTTTCGCTAAAGCGCCTCAGCAGCACGTCATCGGAGGCGTCGAAGAAAAGGACCTGGACATGGTGGCCGGCCGCGCGCATGTCGGCCAACACCTGCGGCCATGATTGCAAGAAGTGCCCCCCGCGCAAGTCCACCCCAAGAGCGATGCGCATGATTTCCTCTTGGTAGCCCCGGCACAGCTCGATAAACCGAGGAATGAGCAGCGGCGGGCGATTGTCAATGCAAAAAAAACCGTTGTCTTCGAGGGCGCGAATCGCAAAACTTTTGCCGGAGCCGGAAAGCCCCGTGATGATGATGATATCCAGCCCTTCGGCCATAAGATTTTAGAATTTTTGGTCCTCTTCGGCGATGATCTGGTAGAGGTCCTGGCTCGTCTTTCCCTCCATCAACCGGCGCCGAAAGGTTTCGTCCTTGAGCAATCGGGATATCCTGGCCAGGGCTTTGAGATGATCGGCCGCGGCATTCTCGGGGGCGATGAGAACGAAAAATAAATAAGTCCGCCCGCCATCTAAAGATGCGAAATCGACTCCGTCGCAGCTGCGCGCGAAAATCCCCAACACCCGATCGACGCCGGCAAGTTTTCCGTGGGGAATGGCCACGCCTTCGCCGATCGCCGTGGTGCAATCCTTTTCCCTTTTTAAAAGAACCTGGAAGACTTGCTCCCGGTCCAAGACCTCATGGTTCGAAGCCAGCCGATCCGCCATCTCTTGGAGCACGGCTTTCTTCTCCCGGCTGGCGAGGGCGGGTATAACGGATTGCACGCTTAGAAAATCGGTAATTCTCACGCCTTTGTCCTTCTGCGGTTGAGCTTGATCTTTTCCTTGCGTTTCTTGATCTGCCGCTCGATTTTGTCCATGACCAAATCGATGGCCGAATAAAGATCCAACGTTTGCTCCTTCCCGTGGATAATCGTTCCGTGGGCATGCAGCTCGACTTCGGCGATCTGGCACTCCTTGGACTCCACCGCAAGCACGACGTGTGCTGCCAAGGGCCGAGAAAAATATTTGCCGAAACGGTGGATTTTTTCCCGCGCGTAATCTTTCAACGCGTCAGTGGGTTGGGTATGACGAAAGGTCACGGAAACTTTGACCTCGCTCATGTCACGATTGATCCTTCCGTGTTTTATTTTCGGAAAAAGGGCTGGCGGCGTTTGGAAGACGGGAGGATTCCCATCGCCTCGCGGTATTTGGCCACGGTTCGCCGTGCGATCTCGACCGAATCGTTCGACAAAAGGGCGGCGATATGTTGGTCGCTATAAGGCTTGCGCTTATCCTCGCTGTCAACGATGCCGCGAATCTTTTCTTTCACGCTTTCGCTCGCCACGTCCTCTCCATTGCGGACTGTCAGACCGCTTTGAAAAAAGAACTTGAGCTCATACAGCCCCTGGGGAGTGTGCACGTACTTGTTCGCCGTGGCCCGGCTTACCGTCGACTCATGCATGTGAATGTCCTCGGCCACGTCCCTGAGCACCATCGGCTTGAGATGGAGCACCCCATGATCGAGAAACTCTTGCTGAAATTTAAAAATGCTTTGGGTGACGCGAAAGAGAGTCTGTTGTCGTTGTTGAATGCTCTTGATCAACCAGGCGGCCGCGCGCACTTTCTCCTGCAAGTATTGTCGCGCTTGCTCCTCTTCAGCCCCCCCCTGCCCTGACATACGTCGATAAAGCGAGCTCACCCGTAACCGCGGCACGCCATCGTCATTGAGAAAAATTTGGTATTCTTCGCCCACCTTCTCGACGAAAACATCCGGCAGAACCGTGCGAATTTCGTCCTGCTCGAAACCGCGCGAGGGCTTCGGCTCGAGGGTGGCGATCAAATGGGCCGCGGCCGCTATTTCATCGATGGTCGCGCCCAAATCCCGCGCCATTTTTTCATAACGCCGAGATTCCAAATGACCTAGATGATCGCTGACGATGCGCGCCGCCAAGCTGTCGCCAAGGCCTAAGTTCTCCAGTTGTGCGAGCAAGCATTCCCGCAGATCCCGCGCCGCCACTCCTACCGGATCGAAGAAATGAATCCGCTTTAACACCGCTTCGAATTCTTCCGGCGTACGGTCTGTCGCCTTGCAAACTTCCTCCGAGGAGAGCGTGAGGTAGCCGTTTTCGTCGAGGTTTTGGATGATGTAGAGACCGATCGCCTCCTCACGCTCGGCTATTTTAGAAAGGCGCAGCTGCCAGATGAGATGATCTTCCAAGGACATTTTCTTGGTCAGGCTGTTTTCCCATGAGGGCGGACCATCGCCGTCCTCCGACATCGCCTCGGCCGTAAGCGAGCTGTGCATGGCGTTGGAGTGGGTGTCGAGGTATTCCTGAAATTCCATCGTCCCCATTTTGTCGACGGCGGAGAGTTCCCGGTTGAAAACGGGCTCGACGGTCGGCTCGGGGCTAACCGCTTTTACCTCCGGCCGCGCCTGCTCGCCGGTTTCGGATTCATCTGCAACACCTTCCTCAAGAGCGGGATTCTCCTGCAGCTCCTTGGTGATCATTTCCTGTAATTCGACGCGGGAAAGCTGCAGCAGCTTGATCGCCTGCTGCAGCTGGGGCGTCATGACCAACTGTTGGACGAGCTTTTGAACTTGGCGGATCTCTAGAGCCATGGCTAAAACCTAAAACTTTCTCCCAAGTAGAATTTCCGCGCCTTCGGGCTGGCGGCGATTTTTTCCGGCGTGCCTTCTTCCAGAATAGATCCTTCGTTGACGATGTACGCGCGGTCGCAAATGCCCAAAGTTTCGCGCACGTTGTGGTCCGTTATGAGAATGCCGATCCCGCTGGTTATGAGCTGCCGAATGATTTTTTGAATTTCACCCACCGCGATCGGATCGATGCCCGTAAACGGTTCGTCGAGGAGCAAAAAGTACGGTGACAGGACCAGTGCGCGGGCAATCTCCACTCGGCGGCGCTCACCCCCTGAAAGAGTGAAAGCTTTATGAGTTGCCAAATGACCGATGCCCAGCATCTTTAGGAGCGCCATAGATCGATTGCGTTGCTCCTCTAGGCTCAGATCAAGGGTTTGTAAGATTGCGAGCAGATTGGCTTCCACCGTGAGCCGCCTAAAAACCGAGGACTCCTGGGGCAAGTAACTGATTCCCGATCGCGCCCTTCGATAAATGGGCGCCCCAGTCAGGTCCTCGCCGTTAAGCATCACCTTGCCTTCGTCGGGTTGAACCAAACCGACCATCATGTGGAAGGTGGTTGTTTTTCCCGCGCCGTTGGGACCCAGCAGGCCGACGACTTCGCCCCCCTTGACGTCCAGAACCACTCCATTGACGACCCGTCGGCCGCCATAAGATTTTGACACTGCCACCGCTTTGAGCGTGCTCATTTCTGCTTGCCAGCGCCATCCCCTTTGTCCTGACTTTGAAGATCTTCGGGAAAGATCGTGGCCTGGACTCTGACTTTCCCATCCCCTTCAGCCACCGCGCGGTCTTGCTCTGTAAAGTAAACGACCTTTGTGCCGGTCACTTGGCTGTTCCCTTGGCGCATGACCGGGTTGCCAGTGAGCGTGACCGTCTTGGCCTTGTCGTCGAATACCGCCTTTTCCCCCGTCGCCGTCCGATTACCCTGGACGGCATTCACCTTGCCCTCCAACACGATCTGTTTCATCTGCTTCATCTCCGGGTCGTAATAGGCAATGAGCTTTTCACTCCTCATTGTCATGTCGGCTTGAACTGTCACAACGCGGCCCTTATAGGTAATGGTATTTTTGATCTGATCGACTTCCATCCAATCCGATGTGATGTAAATAGGGTCTTTTTTGTTGAGCTCGAAGGCCGGGGTGCCGCTTTTCTTTCCCCCTTTTTCCTTCGCTTCAGCCCCCGCATCCGCGGCAAATACAATCGTCGACCGCAGAATCAAAAACCAAGCAAAGAAAAACCAGCGGAGCAGTGACTTGCGCATTTAACCCCCGACCGTCCGGTTCCAGTTATTTTTCAATTCATTCTTTTCCATCTTATCCGGTTCCAATTTGGTCTTGACGTCGCGCACCAAGCGGAATTTTTTATCTTCAAGCTCCACTTCCATGCTTGAGCCGTACAACTCAATACCGTTGCTAATGATCGTGGTTTGGGTCGGCAAGGTGATCCGCTGCTTACCCGGGAAATAAATCGCTTCTTCGGACTTTAGAACGTAACCTTGGTAAGTCACTTGAATCGCGCCTTGCAACTGCAACTTTTCCAACTCATTTTCGTTGAGAAAAATGCGCGCGACCTCCCCCGTGGTCTCTGCGGTCTCGCCGTTCTTGCCGTAATAGTAGAAGCGCGGTTTTTTAATGATGGCTTCCTTTTGCTCTTTTAAATAATTCGCCTCGTCGCCGAAGATCTCCCACACCTTTCGGCCATCTTCAATCTTCGCTCGATGGAAATCTTTGATTTTCAGGGCGGCCTCGGGAAGATAATCTAATGCCGTAAGTGGGTTATTTCTTATTTCTCGAAGTTTTTGCATCCAGAGTGTATGAGCTACCTTATACCCCACCCCACCGAGGGAAAGAAAAATGGCCAAGAGCAATATGAGTCTTCGATGTTTGCGCATGACGGGTACTACAAATCAAGCGTAAAATAACATTCTTTCATAAAGCTGTAAAGGAACAGGCATGAAAATTGCTTAAAAATGCTTAATTCCTCTTTAAATTGACCCATTATTATTGTTTGGCGATCGAAGCTTTCGCTGATTTTGCGCGCTGATTATCAGTTCCGAAACCTCTCGCACGGCTCCTCGTCCACCCTTGGCTTCGGTTACGTAATCGACAACGGGGCGAACACCCGGCCAGCCGTTTGGCACCGTAATTGCCCACCCCACCGCCCGCAAGATCGGGATATCCATGATATCGTCTCCCATGTAGGCGATTTGCTCATCTTTCAGTCCGGTTCTTGTCTTGATTCGCTCATAAGTCTCAGACTTGTCCCGGACCCCCTGATAGAGCAATTTAACACCGAGCTCTGCGGCACGGCGACGCACGGCGCCAGATGAGCGACCGCTGATGACCCCGACCTTGATTCCCGCGCGTTTCAAGAGCGTGATGCCCTGGCCGTCGCGCACGTCGAACCGTTTGCTCTCGACCCCTCGATCATCGATATAGATGCCGCCGTCGGTGAGGACGCCGTCGACATCGAGCAAAAGGAGTTTGATCTCTTGGACTTTCTTGCGCAGGTCCGCGGGAATAGCTTTCACGGAAAAATCATACAAGACCGGATTTGACCAGATCGTGGAGATGGATAACGCCCAGAGGCCTTCGAGTTCCGTTGTGCAAAACAAACAGCGATGTGATCGCGTACTGTTCCATGACGGCGACCGCTTCCGCCGCCAATTTTGCCGCCGGGATGGTTTTCGGGTCGCGCGTCATCAAATCTCTCGCTTTCAAATTGAAGATATCGCGATGGCGCTCAAGGGCCCGCCGCAAATCTCCGTCGGTGATGATGCCGACAAATCTTCCCTGAGAATCGACGACACCGGTCACTCCCAATCGCTTTGAGGTAATCTCAAAGAGGGCTTCCTTCATCGGCGTATCCTGGCTCACCAGCGGCACCTGATCGCCGCGGTGCATCAAGTCTTCCACGAGCAACAGCAGCTTACGCCCCAAGATTCCGCCGGGATGGCGGATGGCAAAGTCTTCTTCCTTGAATCCCTTTTTTTCCAGCAGGACGACCGCCAAGGCGTCGCCCATGGCCAACGCCGCCGTCGTGCTCGCGGTCGGCGCCAGACCGAGCGGACAGGCCTCTTCAGCGACCCCCACGTCGAGAACCACGTCGCCGGCCTGAGCCAACGTCGAGTCCGGCTTGCCGGTCATTACGATCAGCTTAAATTCATGCCGCTTGAAATGCGGCAACAGCTTGAGGATCTCGTCGGTGTCGCCGCTATTGGAAACCGCCAGGATCACGTCCCCCTTCATGACCATGCCGATATCGCCGTGCACGGCGTCGCCCGAATGGAGAAAGAAAGAGGGCGTGCCGGTGCTCGCCAGCGTCGCCGAGATCTTTCGTCCGATCAGTCCGGACTTGCCCATTCCCGTCACAACCACTTTACCCCGGCAGCCGTGGAGCAATTCGATGGCCCGGGTGAAATTGTCGTCAAGCCGATCGATAATCGATGTAATGCCCCTCGCTTCGATTTCGAGGACAGCCTTGGCCCGTTGCAGAAGAACGGTTTTGTTCACGGAGGCGAATTACCCTTTCTGAATTTCGTCGAGCCGCTTGATCACCCGGAGGAGTCCCTCAAATTCCTTAAGCGGCAGTGAGTTCGGGCCATCACTCAAAGCATGATCCGGATCTTCATGGACTTCCATGAATAGAGCATCGATACCCACCGCAACGGCCGCCCGCGCCAGCGCTCCGATGTACTTCCTATCACCACCGGAAGCCTTTCCCAAGCCCCCCGGAAGCTGGAGGCTGTGCGTGGCATCGAAGACCACCGGATAACCAAGCTCGCGCATGATCACCAGCGAGCGCATATCGGAAATTAAGTTATTATAGCCGAACGAGACCCCACGCTCCGTCAGCAACACCTGCTCGTTTCCCGTCGCAAGAATTTTTTCAAGGACGTTGCCAATGTCCCATGGGGCGAGAAACTGCCCTTTTTTGACGTTGACCACCCGCCCCGACCGCGCCACGGCGGTCACGAAGTCGGTTTGCCGGCAAAGAAAGGCCGGGATCTGCAGCACATCAGCGATTTCCTTCACGGCGCCCACTTGTTCGATTTCATGAACGTCGGTGAGAATCGGCACGCCGACCTGCTTTTTTACGTCCGCGAGGATCTTGAGCCCCATTTCCAGCCCTGGTCCGCGGTAGGAATCCCCCGATGAGCGGTTGGCCTTGTCATAAGATGACTTGAAGATGTAAGGAACGCCGACGCGCTCGGCGGCTTGTTTGAGCAGCGTCGCGTGCTTCAAAGCCGAATCCCGGCCCTCGATCACGCAGGGGCCGGCGATGATCGCAAGCGGGTTGCCCCCGCCGATCTCGATATTCCCGACTTTCACTTTCTTGGTGACCATGGGCGGGAGAATCAGGCTTGCCGAATCTTTATGGGCGCGCGACCTTGATGCGCGGCACTTCTTTCAGCATCTGCCGGTTTTGCACGGCGGCCTTGATGAATCCTTTGAAGAGCGGTTGACAATCCATTGGCCGCGACTTGAACTCGGGATGGAACTGGCAGCCGAGAAACCAGGGATGATCTTTGAGCTCCATGATCTCCACCAGGCTTCCGTCCGGCGAGAGACCGCTCAGGACCATTGCCTTCCCGGTAAACGGTTTAACGTAGTCGTTGTTGAATTCATAGCGATGGCGGTGGCGCTCGGAAATCCTTTTGCGGCCATAAAGCTTGAGGGCCAGCGAGTCCTCTTGCAACACGCAAGGGTAAGCGCCCAGCCGCATCGTGCCGCCCTTGGCGTCGATCCCTTTCTGTGTTTCCATTAAATGGATCACGGGATGAGGACTGTTCGGATCGAACTCGGTGGAGTTGGCGCCCGCAAGCCCGCAAACGTTGCGCGCGAACTCGACCGCGGCCATCTGCATACCCAGGCAGATGCCGAAAAAAGGGATTTGCTTTTCGCGGGCGTAGCGGATCGCTTCGATCTTTCCTTCACTGCCGCGATCGCCGAAACCGCCGGGGACCAGAATGCCGTCAACCTGGCCGAGTAGCTCTGGGGCTCCCACCTCTTCGACCTTTTCCGCCTCGATACATTCCAACTCGACCTTGCTCTCGTTGGCGATGCCGCCGTGAGTCAGCGCCTCGAACAAGCTCTTGTAGGATTCCTTGAGGCTCATGTATTTGCCGACCACGGCGATCTTGACCGACGACTTTGGGTTCGAGAGCGCCTGGACCACCTTTTGCCACTTTTGTAAATTGGGCGACCCCGTCCACATGTGGAGCTTTTCGACGATCTGCGCATCCAGCCCTTCTTCGTGGAAAACCAGCGGCACCTCGTAAATCCATTCGACGTCCTTTGCCGTGATGACCGACTCTTCTTTCACATTGCAAAAGTGGGCGATCTTCGATTTGATTTGTCGGTCCAAAATGCGGTCGGTGCGGCAGAGAAGAATATCGGGCTGGATGCCCAACCCCGTGAGCTCTTTAACGCTATGCTGCGTCGGCTTGGTTTTTAGCTCGCCGCCGCCGGTGATGTAGGGCACCAAAGTTAAATGAACGTACAAAACGTTCTCCCTGCCCCAGTCCCAGGCGAACTCCCGGATCGCTTCTAAAAACGGCAGCCCCTCGATATCGCCCACGGTGCCGCCGACCTCGCCGATGGCGATGTCGTAACCTTCCGCGGCGGCGAGAATGCGCCGTTTGATCTCGTCGGTGATATGCGGGATCACCTGCACCGTGCCGCCAAGATAGTCCCCGCGCCGCTCCTTGGCGATGACGGTCTCGTAGATCTGGCCCGTGGTGCAATTGTTTTTCTTCCCCATGGCCGTCGACACGTAACGCTCGTAATGACCCAGGTCCAAATCGGTCTCCGCGCCGTCGTCGGTGACAAAGACTTCGCCATGCTGGAACGGGCTCATGGTGCCGGGATCGACGTTGATGTACGGGTCCATCTTGAGCAGCGTGACCTTGAGCCCCCGGCTCTCCATCAACGCCCCGATGGAAGCCGAGGCCAACCCTTTGCCTAACGCCGATACCACACCGCCGGTCACGAAAATGAATTTAGTTTTCACGCCAGCCATGGCTTCCTTTCTGCGCCTGCAAGTAGCGCCGCGCGAGGATCAAATCCGCTGGAGTGTCCACCTCCACCGAGCGGTCATCGACATCGGCGACGAAGATTCGATAGCCGTAATAAAGCGCGCGCAACTGTTCCAAGCTCTCGGTTCGCTCCAAGACCGTTGGACGAAGGCGAGCGAACTTCAAGAGGAAATCCCGGCGGTAAACGTATAAACCCAGATGACGGTATCCCCAGACTTTGCCCGCGCCCGTCGAAGCTTGTGAAACCGCGTTCCTGGGATAGGGAATCAGCGCCCGCGAAAAATAGATAGCAAAGCCATTGCTGTCCTTGATGACCTTGACGATATTCGGGTTGCGCCATTCTCCCTCGTCATAGATCGGCGAACACACCGTACCCATCGGAATCGAGCGGTGTCGAAGCATGGGCCGGACCGCCCGGGAAATCGTCTCGGCTTTGATGAATGGCAAGTCTCCTTGGACGTTCACTAGCCATTGAGCGTTGACTTTGCGCGCCACTTCCGCCAACCGATCCGTGCCACTATTGTGCCGTTTCGACGTCATCATCACTTCGCCGCCGAATCCCCGCACCGCGCCTTCGACCCGACGGTCATCCGTGGCCACGATGACGCGATCGAGCACTCCTGCCTTGGCGGTGTTTTCGTAAACATGCTGAATCATCGGCTTGCCGCCGATATCGGCTAACGGCTTTCCCGGAAGACGGGTCGACCCATAGCGCGCCGGGATAATCGCCACAACGGCCATCAGTTCACGGTATCGGACGCGTCAGGCCTGATGAGAGAGGACTCAAAGTTGCATTCTCGTCCCCAAAAATAAAAAACCGCAACGGCTCTCTGGGAAAGCGCATCACGGAATTTGAATATACGCCCACAGGCAAAGTGTGTCAATGAGATTCATCCGAGATTCATCCGAGTTTCGCAATCAAGTGACGCAACAAATTGTTCCTGCGCAGCGCCAGGCCTTACGTCGACATCTCCGCTCCTTGACTTGCCGAGTCCGAATCGTGATAGGAATGAAATTAGCGAACCGCCCGCGCCAAGAACACAGGCGGTTTGAACTTTCGCCGGAAGCTATGCTGGCAAGCTTGATCAAGATCAACGCCGGGTTCGCCACCATCGGCCA
>JACPFE010000775.1 GCA_016183145.1 Deltaproteobacteria bacterium
AGCGACTTCATCGAGCATCCCCAGGCGATCGCCGACCGCCTGGTGCGCTACGCTAGGATCGTCGGGCGCGAGAACGTCATCGCCGGCACCGACTGCGGCATCGGCTCGCGCGTAGGGCATCCGCAGGTCGGCTGGGCGAAGTTCCAGGCGATGGCCGAAGGCGCCCGGCTGGCGACGAAAGAGTTGTGGGGCAAATAACGAGATGCAGTCCTGAGTCCCCTCCCCCGCTCAGCACTCAGGACTTGTCACTCGTTACTTTTAAATCCAGCACTCGTTACTCAGCACGGTACACTCAATCACCTTCTGCGCCCGCATGAGCACGTTCGGCGGAATCGTCAAGCCAAAACGAAAACGCTTGACCTACGTCCCCCTTGCTCTTAGAATTCCCTCGTAGGAGGTTTTCCCAATGAGAGCGATAAAAATCCATGTGCCGGATACGCTGCTGCGCAAGCTGCCTAAGAGTCAAGCGGAGAGAAAAGAAATTGTCAGATTGGGACTTCAGCGCTTCACTTCGCGTCGGCGCAAGAAAGCGCGTAGCGTTGTAGACGATACGTTTGCCGCCCTCGCCGTCCGAAAACATACCCAAATAGAGCAACTGATAGAGCAAACAAAATATGGGGATTAGATCGCTGAGGGATGTCCCGGATGGCTCAAGCATTTTCGTTGACACCAATGTTCTCATCTATCACCTGCTTGAAGATGAGCTGTACGGGGTCTCCTGCCGAGACTTTCTCAAGCGAGTGGAAAGCGGCTCAGTCGTAGCTTTCACTTCGCCCATCGTGGCTTCCGAAACTCTGTTCATTTATCTTCGCGCCTGGCTCCTCAAAAACAAGAAGATCGCTCCCAAACGAGTCCTTCGCTATCTCAAACGCCATCGAGCGGTGGTCAACGAAGTGGACTTTCATAACCCACTGGCCCTGCTCGCCCTAATGCGGCTCCTTCCCCTGACCAAGGACGTCATGCAGACCTCCTATGACTTGATGACCCGTTACCAATTGCTCCCTGCCGATTCCATCGACGCCGCTCTTATTCGCCGCCATCATCTAGCCGCTCTGGCCACCCGGGATGATGACTTTGATTTTGTTGAGAGTCTCGATGTGTACAAGCCCTGAATCGCGTTTTGTTCGACCGACAATATCTTCACCGGGGAATTGCAGCATCCTCAGCTCCTCACATCTCACGCTGCACCGTTAAATCCTCATTTAATCACCCTCTGCGCCCGCACGAGCACGTTCGGCTCAATCGTCAGGCCGAGCTGGTTGGCGGTCTTGAGATTCACGACAAACTCGAACTTCATCGGCTGCTCGACTGGAATGTCGGCGGGCTTGGTGCCCTTCAAGATCTTGTCCACAAAGTCAGCGGCGCGCCGGAATAAGTCCGTAATGTTCGGCCCGTAGCTCATCAAGCCGCCGGCCTCAACAAAGTCACTGCTTGAGTACATCACCGGCAACCGGTTCTTTGCCGCGAAGTCCAACACTTGGCGTTGCCGAGCATTGACAAGTGGACCTGTGGTCGTAATGAGCGCCTGGGCGCCGTCACTTTTCGCTCGGGCAAATAGCCCTCAAAATCGTCAAGGCTTTGCACCGGAAGCGATTGAAGTAAGAAACCAAGAATCTTTTTCATCGTTCCTCCCCGCCGAAGTGCTGAGTCCTGAGTAATGAGTTCTGAGTCCCCTCGCCCCCCAACTCAGTACTCAGTACTCGTTACTCAGTACTTTTAAGTTCAGCACTCGCTACTCAGCAATCCGTGTTTTCCGGTCGGCTGCTCCTACCGCCTTCCGCCCCAAAGCTGCTCAAAGAAGCCGGACTTCTCCATCTCGTCGAGATAGCGGGTGTCGATCATCTCTTGAGGTTTCACGCTTTTCGCGCGCGGCTCGACGGGAGCGATTTCATCGAGGGTCGACTGGAAGCCTTCGGGTTTCATCGCCAGCCGCGGCTCCAACGCTTTGATCTCGACGTTGTAACTCGCCTCTAAAAGATTTCGGTCGTCGATGCGCAGATGTTTTCCCAAGACTTTGAAAACGTATTCTTTATCCGTGTGCATGATCTTGGCGGCCTCGGCCATGGCGCGCATGAAGCGGCCGATCACTGGCCCGCGCTTGGCGAGAATCGAGCGGCGGGTGTTGAGCGTCGTGGCGGCGTAGGCGATTTTGAGATCGGGGCCGTAGATCACGTAGTGGTAGCCGAGCTTCAACGCTTGTGCGTCCGTCGGCACAGTCAACACCGCGGCGTCGATTCCCTGGGCGACCAGCGCCGCGAGCGTCTCCGGAGCGCCGCCCGCCTGAACGTAACTCACATCGCGCGACTCGATGCCGAACTGGCGCAGCGCCTGGACGGCGAAATAATGCGGGTTGCTGCCGATGCGCGACACGCCGATGCGCTTGCCTTTCAATTGCTCCGGCCGCTTGATGTCCGGCTTGGCGATGATGCTGTGGGTCAACAAGCTCTTGATCCCGCCGATAAACACCAAATCCCTATTTCCCTGGACAAATGGCCGAGTCATCGTCGCCGCGCCCTGCTGGATCACTTCGCTTTCGCCGGCCAAAATCGTCGCCATCGCCGGAGCGCCGGCTGTAACGAAGATAACGGGAACATCGAGATCGTATTTCTTGAAAAGCCCCGCCTCTTGCGCGATCCAGGGATAGGCCTGCGACATCACCCGCGCCGTGTAAACAAAGTTGAGTTTATCCGCCGCCAATAGTCTCGCGGTCGGTAACAATAGAATGGAAAGAAACAGCCAATACGATCCGCATAGGAATGTGCTCAATGTACTCTTACTCATGACCGGCCCTCCTTGCCCGCGACCCAATGGCCTCATTGATCAAACAACCCGCCCTCTTCTTACAACAACTTCATGTTGAATACCAAACGATCCTGTCAACGGACCTTCACGCTTTCTTCTCCGAAACTATTGCCTATTTCAGCCAGATCCTCCTAAGGCGGACCAGCCTCAGGCTGGGGCTGATCCGCCTCAGGCGGAGCCTCGTGCCTGATGCCTGCCCGAAAACACTTTGACAAATTCGAGCGACGCCGGCGAGTCGCTTTTCCCGGATTCGGTCGAAGCGATGCGCCTGGTGCGCGGCTATATGGAAGCCTTCGGATTGAATAAGGACGAGCTTTATACAGTGTGCACGAGGAATCCGGCGAAGGTGGTGGGGTTGGATTTGAGCTAATCGAGAATTGAGGATCGAAGATGGAAGATGGCGGAGGACTGCGCTCTTATTTTAGCTTACTGATGATCTGAAGGATTTGAAAATAGATTCCTATTTGGGCCAAGATGATGGTAATCCAAGTCACCAAAATAAACCAGGGAATGCGATCCATTTTTGTCTCAAGCCGGTCCATTCTTGATGGAAAATCCCTCTCAAGGTCCTCAACTTTTCCCTCTAATCTCGCAACCCTCTCCTCAATACGCAGCGTAGCGTCGGCCATGGGAACCTCCCCCCTAGATAAATCTTCACCGATAGACTTTACCTGCACCCATCTTAGCGCATTGTCTGCCGAAGGCACAAGTGACGAAAGGAAGCGTTCGGCCTGAACCAGGACGAGCTTTTATACGGTGTGCACGCGGAATCCAGCGCGGGTCGTCGGATTAGAACTCACTTAATCGAGGATAGAGGATCGAAGATGGAGGATCGCGAGGAAAGCGGCGGCGGGGCGCCATCCTCGATTCTCAATCCTCCATCCTCGACCTAATCCTGGACGCGCTCTTCATCCCTACGCCGGCTTCGCCACCTTTCTCTGCTCCTCATCGCGCATCTCCCGGCGCAGGAGCTTGCCGACTTTCGATTTCGGCAACATGTCGCGGAATTCGATGTAGTCGGGCACTTCATAGGGAAGAAGTCTCTCGCGGCAGTGTTTGAGGAGATCATAAGCCGTGACGCCCCGGACATCCGCTTTTAAAATCACGAAGGCCTTGACCTGCTCGCCGGCGATGGCGTCCGGCGCGCCCACCACGCAGGCGGCGACGACCGCGGGATGGTCCTGGAGAACGGACTCCACTCTGGCGGCGGAGACGCGGTAACCTTTGTGTTTGATCAGGTCGGCTCTGCGATCGATGAATTCGATCTCCCCGTCAGCGCTCATGCGGACATAGTCGCCGGTCCTGCACCATGTCCTGCCTTCGAGTTCTATGAAGGTCTCCTTGGTTTCTGCCGGATTGTCCAGATATCCCCCCATGACATAGGAATAATCGGAGCCTACCAACAGCTCTCCTCCTTCTTCCGGCGCTATCGGTTTCAGCGCTTCCGGATCGACGACGCGGGCCAGCCGGGTCGGTATGAGATGGCCGACGCTTCGCGCCGCGGTGGTCTTCGCAGGCGCACTCACCGAGATGCAGACCGCCTCGGTAGAACCGTAGACTTGATAGATCG
>JACPFE010000079.1 GCA_016183145.1 Deltaproteobacteria bacterium
CAACGCTGTTCGGCACAAAGGCCTCGGGAAATTCCCCTGCAATCAAATGCGTTGCCTTCCAACCGGTGCAGTGCTGCGGCACGATGACACTCGGATTGAATTCTTTCAATGCCTGAACCGTCGGCGCAATGATCGGCTCGAAGATCGGGCCGGTAAGATGAAATCCACCGATGACCGCATGAATTTGATTGACGCCGGTGAATTCGCGCGCGCAGTTGAGCGTATTGATGACGCCGGCGTGCCCGCAGCCGGTGAGCACGACTAAACCCTTGTCTTTTACGTTGATGACGATCGCCTGGTCGTCGTGTATCCACGGATCAGGCTGCCACTTGCCGTCGATCAGCGCCACTTGGCGGGGGCTACCCTTTTCGTAGGGAGTCGTACGTGGGATTTGACCGGTAACGAGCGCATGATCCCCGATCAACATCGTTGGCCCGCGCTCCTCGATGATTTGCACATCTTCCGCTTCGAGGTCGCGTTGGCTCGGCGGGATATGTTCCGATTCTTGGCCGTCCGCTTGAATGTTCTTGCGCTTCAGGTAGGCATCGGGATGAAGAACGATGGGAATGCGCGGCCGGCCGTAGCGCTTGATAAACCCCATCAACCCGCGCGTGTGGTCGGTGTGGCCGTGGCTCAAGACTACGGCATGGAGGTCGTTCCCCTTGATCTCAAGCACGTCCATGTTGTGCAGCACACCGTCCAGAGTCACGCCGGTGTCGAAGAGAAACGAATCCTTGTTGCTGCCCTCGTACGTCGTCACGAGCATGGAGACACCATGTTCCGCTCGTAACTGGGGTCGCATGAGCGCGTCACGCCCGCGCTTGTGCCGCTTGGCAACCGGCGTGTTGCCCATCAGTACGTCGATGGAGTTGTCCATGACACTGAGAATTTCCACCTTATCCACGGGCTTCAACGCAACTATTGGCATTAGCGACTCCTATTTCACTTCCTGACGGAACGGCTTTTTCAGCATCCAGTTGACCATCTCCTCCACCGTCTCGGACTCCTTGCCGAGAAACCCATGGGCGCTGAACGCTTCGCAGGGGGTCGACTTCGGCGGCAGGCCGCCCGCAACTGAAATCAAAGGATATCTGTCCGAGAGCCGCGCGGCGTCGCTGTAAGGCGTAACGCTGCACTGATCGCTAACGTGATGCACGAACAATACGGGGACCTTGATCGTCGCGAAGTCGAAGCCGCTCAACCCCGACCCCGGTTCCTTTGATTGACGGCCGGTTTGGCGAAACATCGCGGCGGTCAACACGACGCCGGAAACATCTTGAACGAAGCGCGCGCCCAGGGCTGCCGCCGAAGTCGAGCCGCGGCTCGTGCCGATCAAAAATAAGGGCCTTTCGGGAAATCTCTTCTTGAGATCGCCGACGACAACCGCAATGTCCCTGAAATGATCGGCGCCCAGGCGAAACTCATCACTCATACCCCAGCCGCTTTGCTGATCCGACGGCGCGTCCACGATGGCGGCGATCGCGCCGCGCTTGACGAACTCGCTGCGGCTCCTGACCAGAAAATTCCCTGCGCTGAATTTGATCTGCCCCTGTTCGTGGCGCAGCCGCATCAAGCCGCCGCTGCCGGGAAAGAGCACGACTACCGCCTGCGGGTTGTTGGGCAGGCTGGCAAGGAAATAGGACTGCGTCACGTCCGTGCGGGTGGGCAGGGTGACGATCTCCTGTGCGCTGGCTGCCACTTCAGAAACTACGACTGACGCAAAAAAGACCGCGCTGAGACCTACTTTCACGACTCCATCCTTGAGCGCTTGAAACGTTGCATCCGATGCAGGCTAGTCGAAAGCTTGGTGGCGCGTCAAGAGACCAATGTAAAAGTGCCGGCGCGAGTCTCGATCCTTGGCAATTGACCGCCTACGGTGCTTTGTAATAAGAGAAGCGGTAACTTGTCGCCGTACCGCGGATCGTCCGCGTGAGGGTCGTTCAGATTCGTTAGGAGGCCAGACATGAAAAAACTGATCTTTGCCTTATCTTCGCTCCTCTTTGGCGTGACTTCGATCCACGCTCAGACCCCGTTCTTCCAAGGAAAAACCATCCGGATTGTAACCGGCTACCCCGCCGGTGACGTGAACGATCTCTGGCCCCGGCTGATCGGCCAGCATATGACGAAGTATATTCCTGGAAACCCAAACTTCGTCGTGCAGAACATGCCGGGCGCCAGCTCGATGATCGCGGCGAACTATGTTTACACCGTCGCCAAACCGGACGCCCTCACACTCGGCTGGATCGCGCCCACGCTTTACTTTGACCAGCTCGTCGCACGCAAAGAGGTTCAATATGATTGGGCCAAGTACAGCTTCATCGGCTCGCCGGTCCAAAGCGAACACCAACTCTATATGCGCACCGACAGCCCGTACAAAACCATCGAGGACATTCGCAAAGCCGCCGAGCCGCCGAAATGCGGCTCCGGCGGAGTCACCGGCACAGGTTTTTACTTTCCAAGACTGCTCGAGGAGACCGTCGGCGCCAAGTTCAATATCGTCCTCGGCTATCAGGGCGGCGGCCCCATCGACCTCGCCGTGGAGAAAGGCGAGATTCATTGCCGCGCGATGACCATCGAATCCTTCTTCGCGCGCGAGCCATTTCACACCTGGCGCAAGAACAACTTCGTCAAAAGCATCGCGCAATCTGGGCGCAAGCGCGACCCCCGTTTGCCGGATGCGCCGACGATCTACGAATTGATGGATCAGTACAAAACAGCGGATCAGTCACGACGGGTCGCCACGGTGATTCTCGCCGGCGGCGTCTTCGGCCGTACCATGGTGGGTCCGGCGGGTATCGCCCCCGATCGGCTGAAAATTCTCCGCAGCGCCTTCGCCAGCGCGCTCAAAGATCCGGAGCTGAAAGTCGAAGCCGAGAAAAGAAGTTACGAGCTAGACCCGGTGGGAGGCGAGGAACTGGAAAAACTCGCTAAGGAAGTCATGGCGCAACCGCCGGCGGTCATCGAGCGGATGAAAAAAGTCTTAGGAAACTAATACAAACCTATTAAGTAATCTTACCTAGTCGGGGGAGAAAGCCTTCGGACCGGGAGCAATGGGCCTCTACCTCTTCCCCAGATGAGTCAGTCAATGCGATTGCGTCGTCGTTAGACGGGCGTTACGAGAAAAATATCATGGTCCCAGCAGTGCCTTCATTCTTTCAATTACTTCTCGGGGTTGAACCATGATTTCCTTGGATGTCGCCTCCAACTCTTCGCCGCTCAGGGGAGCTAAATCCCATTTCCTTTTCTGGGCGTCAGCTAGTAGCACCGGGTCGTTGATGGTCTTGGTAAACGCCTCGCGTAAAACTTTGACCCGCTCTGCAGGCGTGCCCGGGCCAGCCATAAAAGGCCGGCCGAGATCGCCGGAGGAGAGCAGCACTCTAGCAAGCCGCTTCGTTGCATCGGGCGTCTTATGCGTCTCCATCAGCTCATAGAGGGTTGGAACATCGGGCAACTTGGGATAACGCTTCGCTCCGCTTTGGGCCAGCCCGCGAACAAATCCTTTCTTTATCCATGTCCGGGTAGGCTCGCGGCCCACATAAGCCGAAACGGTTCCCGCGCGGCAATGCACTTCCCCTTTCTCCATGGCCAAGTTCATCTCGCCGCCGCCACCATAACCAAGTACCATGTTGATCTTGATCCCAAGCCCCTCCTCCATGAGCTTTGGTAGGAAATAGGCCAATCCGGCGCGTGCCGTAGCTGAACACCTGGGCGGCTCCGCAGCGTTGCGCAGATCTTCGATGGTCTTGGAGGGGAAGTCTGTACGAATGAATAAAACCTGATCGATCCTTTCCGGCGAACCGATCCAGGAAAATTTCGGCCAGTCGAATTTCACCTCTTTCGATCCTATAAGCTGATCGATATAGAGGGCCGGGTTGACCAGCCCGATGCTCAAACCGTCGGGTTTGGCGACATTATAAACATAGTTAGCCGCAGTCACGCCCCCGGCGCCGGGCATGTTTTGCACCACGATATCCGGATTTCCCGGAATATGTTTGCCCATATACTGCGCCATAAAGCGGCCCCAATCGTCCATGGCGCCGCCCACCGAGTTTCCCACCACGAGCCTGATAGTTTTGCCCTTAAAAAAATCATGCGAGGTTGCATCCGACCGGCCTGAGAGAACAGCAACCCCGAACAGCAAAAGCAGGCAGAAAATCGTTCTGTGCATAATCACTTACCTCGTCAACTTTAGAGATTACCCATCGGTGGCAGAAGGGAAGAAGCGATCCTCACGGGTACCGGGTAAAATAGGGCAGTCTTCCGTACATGTCATACGCCGTTCCCGCGCCCGACCTGACGATGAAAGTAATCGTCTTGCCTTGATAGTACGGCACCTGAGCCCGAAGCTCTGCTCCGGACAAAACCAGGAAAAATAAAAATGGAATCGTTTTGCTCATTTCGTCTCGTTCGTGGGTGATGATTGCCGAAGCATCCGCCGTCCGAAGCGCGACCTTCCGCGACTTACGGCGTGCTATCCTAGACTAGAAGCGCCCCGCCGGCAAGCGAAAAATGCAAGCCAAAAACGTTCGACGCCACGGGCCGGACGGCGAAATTTGTGCGGCGGTGTTTAGTTAAAGCATCTGTCCTACGCCTGCATTGGGGATCATTCCTCGGGCATCCCATCCCGCAAACAGGCGAACGCCTTACGGTTTTCTACGGACCCTCGCGTATTTCAACTACCGCGGCGCAACCGCATGAATGTGCCACCAAAATCACTCAAATTTCGATCGCCGGGGTATAAAACTTGCTTGAGTAATATCAGCAGCCAATTTACGCGGAGGTCTATCCTGATGGGCACCGGATCGACGGCCAGTGGTCGGGTAAATATGCGGCGCGTCTTGGCGATTGCCAGTTGTGTTCTAGGAGTGGCATTAATCCTCCTCGCTTTCAGGGTAGGAACCCAATCGTCAAAGAAGACGCCCCAGGTGGAAGGTGAAGCTTCGGGCGCGGAACCCACGCGTAAAAAACCGGCCCGGGTGTGGAACATTGCGCTGGGCAACGTCGTCGTGGTTGCACCAGAGCTGGGACTGAGCCTCAAGCCGGCGAAGGACCCGGCGCCGGAACAGAGCAAGGTCGTGGCCAGAATCGAAAGTCAACTGCAGAGCCTGCGGGAACTTTACCGTCACGAGAGCGAAAAGAATCCGGGACTCATGGGTAGCATGACGTTGCAATTCATGGTCGAGCCCTCCGGCGAGGTCACGAAGGTCAAGGAAGTTTCTTCCCGCCTTTCCAACTCCGATTTCAAGAAAGCGGTGATCTCGGCGGTTTCCCAGTGGTCTTTTCGTGAAGTCGTTGCTAACGGAGCCACTATCCATTGTCCGCTGCTGTTCGTGCGCGAGGGCATGGATATCACTACGCTGGTCCAGTGGGAAAAATCCTTCGGCCAAAACGGCGATGGCGGCACGGGCGCTTACGGCCATACCCATGCCGCTCCCGTCAAAGAAAGCAAGATAACCGAAAATAACCGCCAGTCCGAATCCGCAACGAAAACCAAAATCACGGGCGCCGA
Organism: Deltaproteobacteria bacterium; assembly: GCA_016183145.1. GTDB lineage: Bacteria > Desulfobacterota > Binatia > UBA9968 > UBA9968 > JACPFE01. The sequence continues at coordinate 5,510 of JACPFE010000079.1, forward strand.
AAAGGCGCCGCGGGTGAGCGCAGCCAAGCCGTCCGCCATCCACCAACTCATGTTCGCGACCTCGCTGCGCAAGCAGCCGAATTTCTCCTCGCCTGCGGTCACCAGATTAGCCGTCGGCACAAAAGTGTCATTGATCGATACCCGTGGCGACTGGCTTGAAGTCCGCGAGGAGGGCACACGTCAGTCCGGATTCATTCGTAGGGAATTCATCAGTTCACCCACGTCGGCTCATAAACCCTAACCCCGACCGTTTATCCATTTATCGCCTTTTTCGCTCCGCCCCCAAGGCGATAAAGTTTTATCACTCCGCCGTTTTAGATCAAAAAATCTCAGATGTGAGGCGTGCGGTTTTCGTTCGCGATTTTACTTCTCGGCGGCGACGCTCAGCTGCATGCTGCCGATCTTTTCGATGGTGCCGTGCAGACGGTCGCCGTCGTTGAGCTTGCTCACGCCCGCCGGAGTGCCGGTAGTGATCAAATCTCCCGGACGAAGCGTCAGGCAGCTCGTCAGAAAACGGATGTGATCGCGCAGCCCGCAGATCATATCGCTGGTGTGCGCGGTCATCGCCTCTTTGCCGTTTTGCAGGACCCTGATCGAGAGATTTTGCGGTTCGTCGATTTCATCCCGGGTCACGATCCACGGCCCCAAAGCGGTAAAAGTGTCGAAGCCCTTGCGGATATTGCGCGTGTTTTGCATGCCCTTACCCCAGGGATCGCGCTGGCTGATGTCCCAGCAGATCGTATAACCGAAAACGTAATCCAGTGATTGATCTTCGGTGACTCTCCGCGCCCGCTTGCCGACCACGGCGCAAAGCTCGCATTCGAAATCCACCAATTTGGAAATCTTCGGCAATATGATCGTATCGCCGGGACCGATAATCGATGAGGTTGTCTTGAGAAAAAATTCCGCCATCAACTCATCCTTGCTTTTGGTCACGCGATCGGCGCTGCCCATGCGGGTAATCATTTCCGCTTGGTGCGCGCGGTAATTCGCCGCTGCGGCCCAGAGCGATCCAGGATTGGTGATCGGCGCCAGAAGCTTGACAGAACTCAACGCCACCGAGCCGCCGCCCTGCGAAGCGTCGCGCGCGATCTGCAGCGCCGCCGGATTATTCGCCAATGCGTCGATGATCTCGAGCATCGTGTAGCCCTGGCGCGCCAGACCGGCTTTGATCAGGGCGTCGCCGATGTTGTAAACCCTGTCGCCTTCGACCACACCCGCCTGATTGTTATTGTAGTGACAGATTTTCATCGCCCAACGCACCGAACTTTCAAGCGTTTGACGTTCTCCGTTGGCTCGTCGTATGTAAGGAGAACAACACCGGAAACGAGCCACCGAACCATGCTTCATCTTAAAACCGGGCTGACCAAAAATCCGCGAGTCGAGCCGCTCATCAACGGCAGGGTGAAATCGAGTGAAGTTACTTTCGATATAACCGTCACCACACCGCCCGAACTTTTCTACCGGAATCTGAAATATGATGAATTCGATGTCTTTGAGATGTCTATCTCGGAGTATCTCATCACCCGAGAGCGGCGAGGTTCGGACAGGTGGCAGTGGATCGCGCTGCCGATCTTTCCCACCAAGGCCTTCGTCTGGCTCGGTCTCTTTGTCAACAGCGCTGCCGGCATAAAGAGCCTGGCGGATTTGCGCGGCAAGCGCGTCGGCGTGCCCGATTATGTCATGACCGCGGCGCTCTGGTTGCGGGTTTTCCTGTGCGAGCTATACGGTATCAGGCCGCAGGAGATTTCCTGGCACATCGGCCGGCTCAAGGAGTTTAGCCACGGCGCGTTGCTTGGTTTGGATAAGGAACCGCCCGCGGGAGTATCCATCACCTGGTTGAGCGACAACCAAACCTTCGACGTCATGCTCGACCGCGGCGAGATCGATGCTGCCTATGGCTTCGCGCCACGCCACGATCGCAAGCTGCAGATGTACAATATCGACCGTTACGGCGGCACGCCGATCGAGGGGAATCGACGGCTGAGAAAATTATTTTCCGACGCCGGCCGCGATATAGTGCAAGCGTTTTACCGAAAAACTCACGTGGTGCCGGCTAACCACGTAATCGTGGTCCAAAGAAAGATCTTGGCAGAAAACCCATGGCTGGCGCTTGAGCTTATGAAACTCTTCCGTGAATCCAAGCGGGTCGCCTACGGCGCCGCCGAGCGCCGGAGCCTGGGCTATCTGTACTTCGAAGGCGACAATCCGCAGAGCCAATCGGCCATGTTTGGCGACGATCCATTTCCCTACGGAGTCAGCGCGAATCGCAAGATGCTTGAGATGCTCGCCGCTAGCTCTCACGCTGAGGATTTAACCATGAAACTTGCCCGGATTGACGAGCTGTTTTTCACCGCGACGCTGGAGACCTGAAACGAAATCGCAAGGAGCAACTATGGCAGGCCTATTTGGAACCGTCGATGCCGACGGCCACCTCGAAGAAAATCATATCGACTGGAAAAAACGGCTGCCCGAAAAATATAAGAGCCAAGCGCCGGAGCGCCGCGACAGCGGCAACGGACAATTGCGCACGATCATCGAAGGCAAGGCTTGGCCCAGACCGAGTGGTCTTGGAATCGGTGTCGGCGGCCCCTACAGCCGGCCGCACCCGCGCCGCCCCGGGATGACCGATCCCAAAGCTCGCCTGATCGACATGGACAGCGAAAAGATCGATGTCGCCGTGCTCTTCGGCGCCGGCCTGGCGGGAACACTTCCCGCGTTGGATGACGCCGGACTGGCAAGCGCGCTCGCCACCGCGCGCAATAGCTGGCTCGCGGAATATTGCGCGGAAGATTCAAAGCGGATCAAAGGGACCGCGGCGCTGGCGCAGCAAGACATCGCGGCGTCCGTCGAAGAATTGCGCCGCAGCGTCAAGGAGCTTGGGTTCGTCGGCGCGTCGCTGTTGCCCAACGTGTGTGGGCGCCATCTCGGCGATCCTTACTGTTTTCCGCTCTACGCTGAAGCGGAGCGCCTCAACGTGCCGATTTGCGTTCACATGTTTTTGGGGCGCTACGGCTCCGACGCCGTCGGCACCGAGCGGGTGGACAAGTTTTTCTATTCCCATCTTTTCGGCCATCCCTTCGAGCAGATGATCGCGCTCTCGGTCATCATCGGCGAAGGCGTGCTCGATCGCTTTCCGAAACTCCGCTTCGTTTTTCTCGAATCGGGTTGTGGCTGGCTGCCCTACTGGTTTGAGCGGATGGACGAACATTACGAAGTCCTCGGCGTGCAGTTGCCTGCGCTCAAAACCGACCCGAGCAAGCTCTTGCGGCGCGGGCAGCTTTATTTCTCCTGCGAAGCGGACGAAAAAGAGCTCGTCCACGTCGTCGATGTCATCGGCGACGACTGGATCGTCTTCGCGTCGGACTATAGCCACTTCGACAGCCGCTTCCCGGGCGCCTCGGAACCGATCGTCAATCATTCGAAGCTCAGCGCGACAGCGAAGCGCAAAATTCTCAACGACAACGCACGTCGCCTCTATCCGCTGGATTGAAGGGAGTCCGCAATGCTGTCAGCCATGCTCCGAAATTGTGTTATCGTTCTTGAACGGTACGCCGAGCGAGAGTTCCCTCTCCCCTTGCGGGAGAGGCCTGTCCTGAGCGCAGTCGAAGGAGTCAGGGTAAGGGGGCGTTGCAAACCTGAATCACCCTCACCTCATTCCTCTCCCGTCGAGGGAGAGGATGATAATAGGCCGGAGCTTCGACGATATTTTGCGCCTCTTGGACTGGCCTTCCTGTTAGGATTATTGCCTTTCAACCACGCCCGCGCCGAAAACATCAAGATCGGCATCCCGTCGCTCACCGTCACCATGTTGCCGGTGGCGGTGGCGAAGGAACAGGGATTCTTTCAAAAGGAAGGGCTGAGCGCCGAGACCGTGCTCATGCCTGCCGCGCTTACTATCAAAGTTCTTCTCGCCGGCGACATCCAGTACGCGACGACGATCACCTCGGGCGTGGTCGCCAACATCCGCGGCATCCAGACCCGCGTCATCATGTGCTTCGTCGATCGGGTGCTGCTGGATCTCGTCGGCATTCCGGAGATCGGCTCGATCCCGGACTTGAAGGGAAAACTGATCGGCATCTCTTCGCGGGGCGGCTTGCACGATGTCGTCATGCGCCGCATCTTCGCCCAATCGGGGATGGACGCTTCGCAAGCGACTTTCATCACGGTGGGCGGGCCGGGCGCGATGCTCGGCGCAATACAATCAAAGCGGATCGCCGCCGGCCTGCTCAACCCGCCGTATAATTTTCTCGCCTATCGCGAGGGGCTGAAAAACCTGGGCTTCGCCGGCAACTTCGTGCGCACTCCAAGCACGGGGATCGTGACCATGCGGGAAACTCTGGAACGCTCTCCCGATCAGGTCCGCCGCTTGCTCCGCGCCTTAACCCGCGCCCGGGCGTTCGCGAAGGACAATAAGCCGGCGACGGCAGCGATCCTCAAACGTTTTGTCCGGATAAGCGATGACGAGCTAGCAGGGAAAATCTACGACTATCACAAGCGCGCCGAAACGCCGGACGGCATGATCGACGCCGTGATAGCGGCCGACACCATCCGCGACAGCCTCCAGGCCGAAGCGATCACAAAAGAGATTCCGGTAAGCCAGGTCTTCGATTTCTCGTA
>JACPFE010000764.1 GCA_016183145.1 Deltaproteobacteria bacterium
AATCCGAGGATGACTCCCAAACCGACAAGAACGCCCACGACGGCGCCGGTGAGTCCCAGGCAAAAGCCTTCCACGAGAAATAGAGAAAGAATCTTCCGTGGCAGCGTCCCGATCGCCGCAATCGTGCCAATCTCCCTGACCCGCTCGTACACCGCCATGATCATGACGTTCAAAATGCTGATCAGCACGATGGCGACGAGCATGAGCTTAATGAAAAATGTCATCAGGTCGATCATATTGGCGATATTGGCGAAGGGGGAGAGTTGCGACCAGGTGTGGACCTCGATGCCGCCACCCTTGTGCTTTTTCTCTCCCAAGCCAAGCCCTACTCGTATGCTCTGAGCGACCTCTTCCACCTGTGCCAGGGATTTCACCCTGACTACGATCTCGCTAACCTCATTGCCGGACATCCGCAAAATTTCTCTGGCGTCATCGAAATTGATGTAACCGTCTCGACCTCCTGGACCCGTCGCGCTTTCCAGAATTCCGCTCACGAGAAATGTTTTCCCGTTGACCGATCCATCTTTGTTTGTCGCAACCACCACGACGGTGTCGCCGACTTTGGCGCCAAACCCCTGCGCCAGTAGTCTCGGCACCAGGATTTTTCCCTTGTCCAACGCGCGGACGCACTTTTCCCCTTCAGAAATCCGCGAGAGCATCTGGGGCAAGGCGGTACACTCTTTTTCCGGATATACTCCGTTGATCCTGATATTGGTGGTCTCGGTAAAATTGCTGAACAGGGCGCCGAACTTTATCCGTTCCGAATACGCTTCGATCTCGTTAACACCCGCTAAGGTTTTTTCGATCTGTGACACCGCGGCAGGGGCGAGATTCAGATTCAAAGGAAGACTTTCAATGGAGGCCACATAGCCGCCGCGATGGATCTGCAGAGCGCCCAGATAAGAATCGGTGATCTGAGCGATCATGAAATCCTTGATCGAGGCGGTCACGGCGACAAAGACCAGAACGAATAAGACTCCGAACGCAATTAGAGAAATCGTCAGCGCGCTTCTCCGCTTGTAGCGCCGCAGGTTCCGCAGAGCTATTTTGAATATGTTACCCATGTCCTGCCTCACAACGCAGCAGCTTGCCGTCTTCCAACGTGCAAACGATCTCCGCCTCGCCGATGATTCTCGTGTCGTGAGTCGAAAAGATAAAAGTGATGCCGAAATTATCTCTCATCTGTTTCATCAATCGCAGAATCATATATGCGGTTTCATGATCGAGGTTCGCAGTCGGCTCATCGGCGAGAACCAATTTCGGCTGCGTGACCAGCGCGCGAGCGATCGCAACTCGCTGCTTCTGACCGCCGGAAAGCTGCTCCGGCATTTGATTCTTTTGCTCTAACATTCCCACAGCCTTTAATGCCTTGAGCACCCGGTCGCGCCGCTCGGCAGGGCGCAGTTCTTGCACCATCACCAGCGGGTACTCCACGTTCTCAAACGCAGTCAAAACCGCAATTAGGTTGAAGCTCTGAAATATAAAACCGACGTTTTGTCCGCGAAACTCTGCTGCTTGCCGCCGCCCCAATTTGAGAACATCCACGCCCGCAACCTGTAAGCTCCCACTGGTCGGTTTGTCTAAGCAGCCAATGAGATTGAGCAACGTGGTCTTGCCGCTCCCCGACGGACCGACGAATGCGAGAAAGGCTCCCACTTCGATGTCGAAGTTGACCTCTTGCAACGCTTTCACTGCTACGCTGTCGGTTGCGTATGTCTTGCTCAAACTTTTTGCGACAATCAGGCTCATATCGCTTCATTCTCCTCAGCGTCCGCACGCCGAATTGTGAGGGCTGTTGGAACACTGGTTTTCCTAGTCGCCACCACTATCGTCGCCCCTGGATCGATCTCGCGACTCCTGCTGCCGGGCGATGTCGATCTCCTCTTCCAGTTTCCTGCCTACCCATTCGCCGCTGGCAATAAGCTTCTGCCAGTCGATGTCTTTTCGTGAAATCATTCCAAGACTGTCTTGGATTTCAGAGCGGATTTCTTTCAGGGGGTCCCAGTACTGTCCGTACGAAAATGCAGCGTATTGTTCAACATAGTCGAGCCATTCGTGGAGCCCTCTCAAACCATCCTCGATTTCCTTCAGGCCTCTCTGACGATCTCCGCTCCGCGTCAAGGTGAGGCCCAAGTAGAGCTTCGCCATGTTGTCATCTTTGTGAAGGGAGATCGCCCGTTCCAAAGCTTGGCGGGCCTCCGGATATTTTCCCGCAATGTAGTACGCCCGCCCCACGTAGGTCCAGATTCCTTGAGGAAAGTCGCTGAAGTAAAAACGGTTTGGGTCCAATTCAGCCGCGCTTTGAAATGACGCAATAGCCGCATTTGGATCACCGTACAGGAGAGCCATGCGGCCTTGCTGGACCTTTGTCTCGACGGCGCAAGCGGAAAGGAAAAAAAGAAGCGAAGTGACTCCACCTAAAAATAATTTGTTCATAGCTCCGACCCTTGCCACTTAATGAGCGCAACATCCATGCCGAAGGGTTACGTCTTATTTCTGCCGGCTTATCAGCGATCGAATTATCAGACCTGCGAAAAACAGGAGTTACGTTTTGCCGTCTTGAGAATTAAAGTCCGAACTCAAGAAAATATTGATAAGGTAAAAAATTCAAGGATTTTCTCAGGCGGTAACCGGCCTGCCGAAGTTCCTCGATAACCGTCTCCTCCGACACCTTGTCCTCTACGGCTTCCGGACCAACGGGCAATGGCCTTTTGTAGAAATCAACGATGACGATCCTGCCATTCGGCTTGAGGCTCCTGGAAAGCTTTCTGAAATAATCCACCCGATTGCTTATGTGGTGATACGCGTCGGATAAAAAGACGACGTCCACTGACCGCGGCTCCAAACCGGGACCATCGGGTTTAACCAGACGCGCTTCATAGTTTGTGAGATTTAGTTTTCGGGCTTCTTGCTTCATATGCTCCACCATGGAGGCTTCGATCTCCAACCCCAGGGCTCTTCCCTGAGGACCAACCGCGAGAGCAAAGCGCCGGGTAAAATAACCTGTGCCGGCGCCGATGTCGGCGATCACATCCCCCGGTTTCAGGTTGAGATGTTTCATGACTTCGTCTGGCTGCTGCCACTGGTCGCGCTCAGCTCCTTCGAGTATCTGACTCCACCGACCCACATCGCTAAAACCGTGATGTGCATCGTCTACCCGGTGCGTCGATTGGGCCGCCCGGCTCGGCGTCGGAACAATGAAAAGCCCTACAATGAACGCTGCCCTTATGATTGTCTTGATCGCAATATTTTGTCCCATGAAGTCTCCTTCATCTGTTTTAAATTCTGAGACCTATTGATCCCATTTAAAGTTGGCTTTCTCTCGTCCCCGTCCAGCTCAAGAGCGGGACTTACCAACGCCCAGCTCTGTACGTCCGATATCCGCCTCTTGCCCGTGAGAAACTGAACACTTTCTGAGCAAGGCGCATGCCACCAAGAACTTCGTCAAGCGAACGGCTTCAGACTGGCAAACAGCGCGTCGGAGTAATTTGAAATCACAGAAAAAAGACCGGTTCAACGGCACCCAACCGGCATATGAAACTAATCGGACAACGAGAGCAAGGCCCTGGGGCATCGACCTTTTGGTCGAGATCTTCGACGAAACTGACGAAACCCCATTTGGCAAGGAATCATCGGCGTTGAGAAGCGGTATAGAAATCGCACTATAGAAGTCGTGGGCGGGAATTTTTCAACTTCTATCGAACGGTGGAGCTAATGTTCTTAGGATTGAGAAGAAACGGAACTAGAATCGGGTAAATGAGACGCACCGGAGCATCCCAAAATGTTTTCGAAACCTGGTGAGCTTTACGAAATGACCTGGTCGCTCTCGACAAACGGTCGTGAAGCATCACCGGCGCGCGAACTCACGGACGAGCTGACAGAGAGCGCGAATCACGGCTTGAACTAGCTCGAAGTCCTGGGAAAGAATATCCTGAAGATCCTGAGCGTTGAGCTTGAGGGCGTAAACAGGATCAATAGCCTTGACCGTATGCATAGACGGCTTAAGATCGAGAGCCGCCACCGTTCCTATGGCCTGTTTTTCGCCTACCTCGCGGACCACTTGCTCGTTCCCCTCGACCGCCACGCGGCCCTTCAAGATAAGATAAATTGCATCAATAGGATCGCCCTCACGGAAGATCGTCTCCCCAGGCTCGAAATGAACCTCCTTCGTCAGAGCAGCGACGCCACCAAGTTCTTCTATGGTAGCGTGCTTAAAGATATCTACGGATTTAAGGAAGATAACCTTTTCCAGAGTGGTAAGCGTTCCTTGTTCCATCACAAAGCCTAAATGCCGTGAATGACTCTCCTCGCCGCTTCACGCAATACAAGATGGTCAGAATCCAAAAACTCCGCGATCGGGTCGCGAAAACCTGTGAGTCCTCTGATGCCAATCTCCCACACGGTTGCCGCTCTCAGCCACATATCGTCCTGTTCGAGCAGCGCACGCAGAGCGGATTCTGTGTCGATGGTACCCATGCCAAAAAAACCCAAAGACGCTCTGAAACGCTGCGCCTGCGGGGCATCGGTAAAAAGAGGAAAGACATACTCTTTGATCTCTCCCGTAAGCAGGTTGTCGAGAAACTCGATCGCATCGGCCTGTTTATTCGGCTCTCCAGAATTCAAGCCAGCCCAAAAGCGCCGAATGTCTTTAGTAGGATAGATCAGGGACAGCAGCCACATCATTCTCTCTTTCACGCGGTCCATGCTGTCCGTTAGCGCGAAGTAGAGGAGTGACTCCCCGTGACCCAAAGATTTTTCTTGGTGGCCAAACAGCGCAATGAAAAGTACGAACCTTCGATAATAAAGCAGTGCATCAGACATGATAGCGCTTTCGATGATTTCCCGATCCACCTTCAGATCGGCGAAGCGGCGGGCCATCTCTTCGAGAGCAAGAATTACCTTGAAGCGGATAGAGCGGTCTTCCTCCAGCAGCCCTCCGAGAAGCGCATTCATCGCTGATTGCGAATGGATCTTGCTGAGAGTCCGAGGGATGTTAAGCCGGATGTCACGGGAAACACGGGAGTCAAACAGGGCGGTTCTTAATTCCTTAACGGCAATCTCGCCATACTCGATCAAGGCTTCACGAGCCGCAGCCTTCGTGGTGTTAGAACCGAGACGCAAGATAATGTCTCGAACGACTCCAGGATATTTTCCCATGCCTGCAGCAGCTATCGCCGCACGAATCACCGGGAGGGACTCATCCTCCCTGATCAATCTACCGAGGTGAGCGGAAAACTCCGGATCGTAAACCTCGCCCATAAGACGGCCGGCTTCGACACGGCCTTGCTCTCCTTCAGCGGTGCTGTCGTTAACCATTTTACGAAAGCTGTTTAACGCCGCTGCGCGCGTGACCTCGTCACCATGGTGCAGCAGACACTCCACCGCTCGTCTTTTGACCTGTGGATCGGGGCTTTCAAGATACGGGCTCACGACCGTAATCGCGTCTCCCTTGAAGATGGCGCAAGCCGCGCTGATCGCCTGTGCCTGGACCTCCTTATTTTCGTCCTGCAGCATTTGGGTTAGTGCTTTCAGGGTAGTGGCGTCTGGGTATAGTGCAAGAATCTTAATCGCACCGCCTCTAACCGCAGGCGAGGAGTGTTGGAGCAGGCCGCGAGGCAGCCGCGCCGCAACGACTTTTGGGTCCAATTTCTCCGCGAGGTCCAGACCGACAAGGAGAGACTGCTCGTCTTTATCTTCCAGAGTCTTCAATACAGCTTCGACCGTTCCTTTATCGGCATAATCGATGCGCACTTCTTTCAGGGCAATTTCACGGTATGCCAAGCCCCTGCGCAAGGCCTCCATGTAGCCGCCTTGCACGACGAAAACAACCGCAGCCCAGATCAAAATGAGACCGATAGAAAAGTAGCTCAGGAGTGAAACCCCGGACCCTCCCAGGACGAGTATAGAGAAAAGAATGATAAAAGCAGCCGTGCCGTCTCCTAGCCGTTCAACCGTCACATCCAGGAAGACTTTAACTTTTTTCTTTACAAAATCAGGGATGGGGAGATAGAGAATCTCCACCCCACTGTGATTGACGCTCGTGCGCAAAGACGCTTCGGCCAGTCGGGTCGCCGTCGCAGCAAAAAGGCCCGGCCAGATCAAGAGGCCTATCGATCCCGCAAAGAGCGCAAGGGGAAGAACAAGGAGACTTGGGGTTAAGCCTACACCCATCAGCAACCTTCCAGTTAATAATAGCTGGGCAAGGACTGTAATGACACTCAGCCAGGCATAATAGGAACCAAAAAATCCTGCCAATGCATCCGTCGACCGATAGGCTTCCTTTGCCGCAGCCTTGAACTGATAGTCGATCAAAGTAGACACGATGACCGACAGAAAAATAACAGCCGCGATTAACTGAAGATATCGCGAGTTGTATAAAGTCCTGACAACTCCATCCCTATCCCGTGCTGGAACTTCTCTCGGTGGGATGTTTTCTCTCTGGTTTGCTCCTAGTACCGTTTCTCGTTCTCTAACGGCGTACCAAGCCACACCAAAAGCGCCGGCGAAAAGACCCACGATGAGCCATAGGAGCTGTTTTGTCCCGAAGAGAAAACTAACCGCCCAATTAGCCCCGAACCCGCCTGCCATTCCTCCGAGCGTTCCAGCCGCTGTGAGGATGCCAAAAAGGCGCTTGCCCTCGCGCGGATTAAACATGTCATTGGCCACGGTCCAGAATTGCGCAACCGCAACAAGACCGACGATGGCCGACCACATGTAAAAAGCGTAGAGGACCCAACCGAAGTCGTAAAAAACGACTAGAAGCCAGAAAACAATTAGACGGGAGATGATGAAAGCGTGCGAGCCAAGGATGACCTGCGAAAACGAAAGCCGCGACGCGTAGCGAGAATAAATGGTAATGACCGCGCTGGCGAGGAGCGCGGCTAAGAGATAGACATATGGAAGCTGAGTAATCGGAAAGCGGCTGAGGAAAAGAGAATCTCTGACGATCTTTATGACATTGTTGGCAGCCAGCAAAAAAAAGAGAAAACCGGCCATCAGTCCGATTCGTGCCGCCTCGCCGGCGCGAACGTCAAGGAACTGCCGAACATTGATGGTCAAAGCGCGAAAACGCATGGCATATTCACTTTCCGTCTCTCATCGTGACGTTTACAGGATGCGCGGACCGGAATCTATGGCCATCGGCGCCAGAGGGAATCCATCGGCCTGGTTTGTCAGCGACAATTTCGTGGTACAGCAGCGGCGCTGAAGCGAACCCGCCGCCAAAAGCAAAAAGATCGATTCGAAACATGATGGCAGCAAGATCGAACTACTTCCGCTCCACAAGAAATAGTACAACGAAAGCAAATGCCGCCCGGCCTGCTAAATGGGCAAAATCCACCGGCAGGACTGAAGCAAACAAACTCACCCGTTTTTTAAACGACGGGCGCAAATCTTTGCCCTGTGCCGTGGCGAGGTCGTTATACAGGCAGCAGATCCTCTTGGACTTGGGCAACCATCGGACAGTGATCATCGGCTTGGGCAGATGGAAAGTAGTTTCTCGCAAAGGCGACGCGCTCGCTCGCATCGCCGAGCTCTTTGAGATGGGCTTCCACGAGTTTCAGCCGCGGCAACAGACCCACACGGTTGGCGATCTGAATGTTCAGTCCGGGGCGCGCGTTAATTTCCAGGAGCAGCGGTCCCTTGTCGCCATCGAGTACAAAATCAACCCCCTGGTAGCCCAAACCCGTCAGCTCCCAACACTTCGCGGCGAGCACAAGGAGCTGGCTCCAGCCGGGGATTCGTATGCCGGTGAGAGCGTTACCTGTGTCAGGGTGATCCTCCACTACGCCGTTTCCCCAAACGGCCGTCAGCGTCTTACCGGTCGTAAGGTCAATGCCGGCCCCAAGGGCACCCTGATGCAGATTGGCTTTGCCGTCGGACTGCCGCGTTGGGAGCCGCACCATCGCCATGACCGGCACCCCCATAAACACAATCAAGCGGATGTCAGGAACACCTTGGTACGAAATGGGATCGAACACTGGGTGGGAGCGAACACGATATTCGATCAGAGCCACGTCTGCCTGCCCCCCTAGACTGTACATGCCGCTGAGAATGTTCGCCACGTGGTGCGCCAACTCCTCGGGGCTAATCAGGGTCCCGTTCGATTTTCTGTAACCATTTTTGGACCGGCCGGCGACCACTAGAATACCGTCGCCGCCGCTCCCGCGCGATGGTTTCACTACAAAGTCAGGATGTTCGGCCAGAAGTTTGGGCAGGTCGCGGATTTGCCTGTGAATCTCCACTACGCCATACAATTCCGGCGCGGCAATGCCGGCCCTGTCCGCCAGTCGCTTGGTCTGCAGTTTGTCATCCACCAGCGGGTATAACCTGCGGGGGTTATATCGAAGCAAGTATCGACTGTTGCGCCGGTTAATACCAAGAACACCGAGCTGGCGGAGTTTGTTCAAGACTTTGAGCATGTGAAGTCTCACTTGGCGCAAGCATGATGAATCAAGCATTCGCCGCCGCCAAGACTTTAAAGCGCCGCAACTCGAGCAACCGATAGCCTGAGTAACGCCCCAGTAAAATGATGGTTGCAAGGATCATTAAAATCAGCTCGGGAAATACGAAAAACAGGTGGTGGAGGTAGTCAAGATTCATCGCAACATAGGCAAGGGAAGCGACGAGGAGACTGCCGAGTGCTTGCTTGAAAGCTTCGTTAGGACCGCGCTCTTCCCATACCACACACAGGCGTTCGATGGTCATCGTCATAATCACCATGGGAAAGAGTGTCACCGAAAGCCCGGGTTGCAATCCAAACTTGTGATTCAACAAATCGAGGAGAAACATGAGGTGGACGACGGCGATCAAAACCGCCGCCAGGCGTGGCACCACCAAGAGCCTTAGTCGTTCGAGATAAAAACGGACACTTAGCCCGGCGCCTACCAACAGGCAAAACAACAGGATACCCGAAAACAGCCGGGTCTCCCTAAAGGCCAGAGCCATCAGGACCGGCATGAACGTGCCGAAGGTTCGGACACCGATCAGATTACGCATGACGACCAGGATCAGGACGCCCATCGGGACGACCAGAAAAACATGATAGACGGCCTGAGAGGCGATCGGCAAAACTAGAGGCGAAAACTCGAACAGCGCCGGTCGTGCGGCTCTTTCATGCGCGGTCGCGGCAAGTAAAGCAGATTCCTTGTTGAGTGTGACCGCTACCTTTGTGGAAAGTTCGATCCCGCCGATCATACTCACCAACGATCCCGTTCCACGCCACCAAGAAAAATATTCTTTTGCGATACGGCGCTCGCTGGTCTCCAAATCATAGGCGTGCCAAGCGCCGTCATGATAGACCTCCAACCATTGCAGGATCGGCGCGTCGCGAGCCAACTGCTGCAATCGAATGCCGTGAACCGGCCGCGCAGGGATGCCTGCCAACGCGAGGACTCGCGCGGCAACGTCGGCCTTGCGTGATACAGACGGATCGTCCCCCAACAGCAGCCGGATGGCCTGTCCCCTGCGGGCAAGTCCGGCAAGGCGCCGGATCAGTTCTCGCACCAGAGTCTCGGCGTCAGCGGAACGCCCATAAATGTCAGCGAGGAGAGCATCGGCCGCTGCGCGGGACGCGCCTTCGAAGCCGGGCTTTGATGGCTTCGGCGGCCTTTTCGCCGTGTTTGCGAGCTCGGCGTTCGGCGACGGGTGAATGGTGGCGCGGTAATAGAGAGACTGTCTGCCGGACGCTTCGCGCGCCGCCCATGTAGCGACACGGTGCTCCTCCTCGATCTGCGTCGTTAACCCGTAACCTCCGGAGACAAAGTGCTCCTCCACGACCGAGTAGACATCGTTTTTTCGCGGCAGGAATAGCGACACCTTAACCGGCTCGCCCCGGCTCAAGAAGCGAATGCCGACCTCAATATCCCAGGCCTCCACCTCGGCATCGGGTTGCAGTGGAAAGCCGAGCACCAGATGTTTGTAGGCGAAGAGACCCAGTGCCGCTAAGGCGAGAGCCACACATAGAAGGTATACCTGCCTTGCATTCATTTCAGTGGCCCTTTACACCGCGGCTCGGTTTTGTGGCTCTGGGATGGGTCCACGAGAAAATCGCCCCCGAGAAAATCGCGTCCCACCAGCATCGGATAGGTCAGACCGCTGCGGTCGACAACGCTCACCTCGGTCTCTTTATAGGTTGTGCCGAGGCAAACGCCGATCTTTATGACCATGCGTTCTTGCACTTCTCCAAAGTGCCGTTTGATTTTCGCCGTCCGCAGGACTTTTTGCTCCATCAAATTCGGCTTTCCGTCCGCCGTTTCAACGACGAAACTCACCCACTTCTCGCCGTTGCGATCGAAGGAGGTAATACAGTCGCAGTGAAGCGAAGACATATCGGCCCCGGTATCGATCCGCGCCTCCACCAGGAGATTGCCCGGATAGATGCGAACCTTTTCCACCCAGCCGATTGTCCTCCTTTCGCCCCCGAACGCAGGCGGGACCACGGCGCAAATCAGTAACAAAAGGCCCAACAAGGCGAGAAATTTGCGGTTCATCGTTATGCTCCCGGACGATCGAGTGAGTTTTTCAATTCTCTGCTTGGTTCTGGTGTCTGCCCGTGTCAGTCCTCAGTGGTTCAAACAGCAATGACCATGCCACGAGGGAATCTTTGCTTTAACGCCTACCGAAGTGACGATATCTTCAGGGTTGCGAAAATATAAACGATCATTTTGCACTCCTGGAAAATCTAATTGCGGTTTTGTTTCCGCAGCAAGCCAACCCAAGCCCTAACCCTTCTTTTCGCGCCGTTCATCGAATCGTTTCTCGCTCCCGGCCAACATCGTCGGCGCCGCCGGGTTCCGGAGAAACCATTTGATCGCAGCATTTGTTCACGGCGTTGACAATGTAACACTCGGAACAATATAAGAGCGCATGGTTTCTCGCTACGGATCAACCACCTCTCGGTTTGCGACCTATGCCAAGCAAGCGAACTAACCACCTAGCTCTTGCTGCTTCGTTTCTCGCCCTTGGACTTCTTACCTTGGTCTGGTGGAAAACTAATCTATGGTATCGGCAAGAGCTGTTAACTGGACAACGCGCGCATGTAACCGCCAAATTGGCTCCATATGGAAACGTCCTCTCAGGAGCCATCAACAGGAGGCGCGGCTAATGGCCGAAGTGAAGAACCGCACGGCGGAAATGTCCCAGGCTGAGGAAGAGCTGGAAACGGACGTTGCCGAGCGCAAGCGGGCCGAGAAGGTCTGCGCAGGTAGATTCCCCATCAGGAGCACAAAATGATGAGAATTGAACGGCTACAGCCCTATCTCATCCTGGCAGGGACAGCCATTGGATCAGTTTTATTCATTTTTACCCTGAAGGCCTTGTGGACCGAGTGGCTCCTAGTCAATGAGCCATTGCACGCCGCTGTGGAAGCCGTGGGGGGGCTGGCTGCCATCCTTATGGCGATTTTTCTGACCCTAAAGAGGCGGGAGGAGTATGACAGAAAATTTTTCCTGCTCGCTATGGGATTTCTCGGCATGGGCCTGCTGGATGTCTTCCATTCGGCATCCCAGGCAGGACACGGTTTCGTCTTACTGCGCAGCGTGGCCAGTTTGGTCGGCGCGTTTTGGTTCGCACTGATCTGGGTACCCTGGCGTACGTCTGAGAGAGATGCAGTCTGGATGAGGTGGACTCCCTGGGCTGTTGTTATCGGGGCAATGTTATTTGGAATTTGGACGTCGGAGACTAGAGAGACATTACCGATTATGGTGGAAGCCCGGACATTCACCACCACCGCCTACACACTCAACCTCTTGTCCGCTGTGCTCTTCATGGCTGCTGCGACACGATTGCTGATCGATTTTGGCCGCATCGGTAGGCGGGAGATTTACCTGTATGCCTGTATGGCCACATTGTTCGGACTGGCAAACCTGATGTTCCCGCTCTCAGAGCTGTGGGACAACACGTGGTGGTTTTGGCACTTACTGCGCTTGGCTTCCTACCTATTAGCTCTGGGGTTTGTGATTTATGAGCATCAACAGACGATTTCCAATCTTCGAATCGCTCTGGCAGAGCGCACAAAAACGGAGGAGGAGCTGAGAAAACACCGCGATCACCTTGAACAGCTCGTGCACGAGCGGACAGCCGAACTCAGAAAAGCCAACAAAGCCCTTGAGGCTGAAATCGAGGAGCGCAAGAGAACGGAGCAGGAAAGAAATCTCCTGTTGACGCTAACGCGGGCTGTGAGCGAAGCGGAGGATTTTCATACGGCGCTTGGGGTCGCATTGCGGGAGATCTGTGAAGCTACGAGCTGGGATTTCGGCGAGGCATGGGTTCCAACTCCTGATGGAGCTGCGCTGCAACTGAGCCCGGCCTGGTACGGAACCGGGGAGCGTCATGAGCATTTTAGAAAATCGACGACGGCCATTAGGCCGAAATCCGGCCCGGGGTTGATTGTACGCGTCTGGCACTCGAAGAAGCCCGAATGGAATCCCGAATCGTCCGTAGCTCCTTTTGCCTATCGCGCTGATGCGGCCCGGCAAGCCGGTCTTAAGGCTGCCTTAGGAGTCCCTATTATCACTGGTGATCAAGTGCAAGCCGTTCTCGTGTTTTTCATGTCCGTATCCCGAGAAGAAAATAAAGGACTGGTTGAGATCGTTTCGGCAGTGGCATCTCAGCTCGGCTCCTTGATCCAGCGCAAGCGCACGGAACAGGCGCTGCGCGAGAGCGAGTTTAAATTCCACGGGATCTTCAATCAGACATTTCAATTCGTCGGCCTTTTGAGCCCTGATGGCACCCTTCTCGAAGCCAACCAGACGGCGCTCGGTTTCATCGGCTGTAAACTCTCGGACGTCGTCGGCCTTTCTTTTTGGGAGACGCCGTGGTGGGACGTTTCTCCCGATGTTCAGAACCGGCTGAAAGAGGCGATAGCCGAAGCTGCCAAAGGGAATTTCGTTCGCTACGAGACGGAGCATCGGCGCAGTGACGGATCGATCGCAACATTCGACTTTTCCCTAAAACCCGTTTTCGATGAAACGGGGCAGGTGGTTCTGATCATTCCGGAAGGTCGGGACATCACAGCCCGCAAACAGGCCCAAGAGGAGCTAAGAAGAGCGCGTGATGAGTTGGAGGTAAGGGTTCAGGAGCGGACACAGGAGCTGGCGAGAACCAACGAAGAACTGCGGGCCGAAATCGTCGAGCGCCAAAGGCTCCAGGAGCAACTGATTGAAAATAGTCGGCTGGCGGCGATCGGAACCACCTCGGCAAAGATCGCCCATGAGATCGCCAATCCGCTCAACGGCATGTCCCTGACCGTGCAACGCCTGGAACGGCAACTTGCGAATTGCCTAAGTGCTTCGGACGAGTCGATTCAAACCACTTTCGGCCGGCTCAAAGACGAGATTAGACGACTTGGCGGCCTGCTCGATGATTTCCGCTCGCTTTCCCGCCGCGAACAGTATCATTTTCAACCCACGCCTCTCGCGGTCATCGCCGCGGAGATTCTCGCCTTGGAAGCGGACAATTGGTTCGCCAAGGGCATCCGCGTGGAACAGCATTTCCCGCCGGTGCTCCCTCCGCTGCAAGCTGACCGGAACAAGCTAAAGCAGGCTCTCTGGAATCTCTGCAAGAACGCGGTCGAAGCCATGCCCCAGGGCGGCACGCTCACCCTCAAAGCCTATAACGCCGGCACCGGTATTATTCTGGAGATCGGGGACACAGGAGGTGGCATTCCCGCTGGCGTCGACGTCTTCGAGCCCTTCACCACCACCAAACAATCCGGCAGCGGCCTCGGCCTGGTGGTCGTCAGACAAATCGTCGCGGCCCATGGAGGCAGCATCACCTATTCGAGCGAACCCGGTAAGGGAACTACCTTCCGTTTAGCGCTGCCTCAAGCCGCTCGACAACATGAACCTGCCGCCCCTGAGCGCCGCTAGCCTGCCAACGAACGGGGTTCAAAACGTTCAAGCCGTTTAAGCCGTTCCAAGCGTTTTGAACGATTTGAACTATTTCAACGAATTGAACGCTTGTTAAGGCACAGACCCATTGCCCCTTCGACCTCGCTCAGGGCAGGCTTCTCCCGGAGGGCTCGCGCCTCGATTGCTGTCACGCGTGGGTAATCTC
>JACPFE010000765.1 GCA_016183145.1 Deltaproteobacteria bacterium
ATCGTTGCCGATCTTTGCCTGATAGCGCTCCAACCGGCAAAAAAAGGGGATATAGGTGATGTCAGCGAGCGAATAATCGCCGATGATATACTCTCGGTCGCTCATCTCGCGGTTCAACGTTTCGAGGTATTGCTTGAGTTCCTCTTTCGATTTTTCGACTTGGTAGTCATGGCCGATATTGCCGGCGGCGCGCTGCAGGCGGGGATTGCAGTAGTCGATCCAAATGCGCGCCCGCGATCTCTTGAAGGGGTCCTTAGGCATGAGCGGCATGGCCGGATATTTTTCCTCGAGGTATTCGTTGATGATCGCCGATTCGTACACCACGGCGTCGCCGTCTACCAGCACCGGCACCTTGCCGTAAGGATTCAAATCGAGCAGCTCCTTGGATTTATTCTTGAGGTCGCATTCGATCAGTTCGTAGGGGAGCTTTTTTTCCGCCAGGACAAGCCTTGTCCTGTGAGCGTAGGGTCAAGGACCGTAGGAAAAGAGTTTCATAGGATTCACCTCACGATGTGGAGTTTCCTTTTTAGCACCTTCGGGGCGGTGAACGCAACTGACCGAGCCGGGCAGCGCGACCGGGCCTCATATTCATATCGGCAAGCCATCCATAAGGATCGCGGTGCGGTAGAGACACCTTCGCATCGTGACAACTCATTGCTGATTGCGTCGCCGGGCGGTTTAGTTCTTTACTTTTTCCACAAAGCCGCCTTTTTATTTTCAAATCACGGTTAAAAAAATTGACAAATCGATTAACCTCAAGATAGAAATGAAACTCGTGGACCCATTTGAAAAGAACCCCGACGAAACTTACCGAGCCTACCAGCGATTCCGCCGGCGCAATGAGCCTGAGAAAGCTTACCGCTGCCTCGAGAGGCTGCTTAAGGAATTCCCGGACGATATGGGGCTTTTGGAAGATATGGTGGCCTTGACCATCGGTCAAATGGGAGACGCGACCCTCGCCCGACCGTGGCTGATGCGCCGGATCAAGCTGGCTTCCTACTGGCGGGATTATGCCCTTCTCAGCGAGCTTGAGGCGATGAGTGGAAACTTGACAAAGGCCAAGGAGAATCTCACGGTCGCAACGAAGCTGCAAAGACGCCAAGGTTTTCTCATGGATTCTCCTCAGGAAGCAAGAAAGGCGCTCGATCGCGCCCGGGATCTAATCCGCCTCCAGGAACATAATCGGTGGGTCGAGCGCATTTCATCTCGGAACCAGGTTCAAACCCGGGTCGCGGAAAGAGGAGCCCCAGCGGCGGGGAAACCGATAAGCGCGACTGAAAGGAAAAGAGAACCTCGGCCTGGCGAGGTTACCGCGCAAGCCGCAACGACACCGCCCGCCATCCCGGCGCTGCCTTCCTATAGGGTTCCCATCCGCTTCGCACCTCCCGACTATCCGGCGATGAGCGCCATGCTGCAAAGCCAGGGCACGTTAAAGCAATGTCAATTGCGCGTCGAGTACGCTCACCTCGATATTCAGAGGGGGTTTGATGATCTTCTCTGCCTCAACGAGATCAAAGGAGTCGAGCGCTATTGGTACCAGCTCGAGACCGCAAAAAAGGTGCTGAAATATTTTCATGGACGGGTTCTTCTATGCGACGAAGTCGGGCTGGGAAAGACCGTCGAAGCGGGAATTTTGATGAAAGAATACCTGCTGCGGGGAATGGTCAAGAACATTCTCATCTTGACCCCCGCTCCCCTTGTCTCCCAATGGCAAGAGGAAATGGCGCAGAAATTCGCCATCGTGTTCGTCACCACCGACGACCCGCTCTTCAGCGCCGATCCGGACCGTTTCTGGCGCCATCCGTTTATCATCGCTTCAATCCACACGGCGAAAAGCAGCAAACATTTCTCTCAAGTGGCCGGCAATTTTTACGATCTCGTGGTGGTCGACGAGGCCCATCACCTGAAAAACAGAAACACCCTTAACTGGAAGCTCGTCAATGAAATCAAAAAACGCTTCATCTTCCTGTTGAGCGCGACACCCGTGCAGAACCATCTGATCGAGCTTTTCAATCTCATCACGCTCCTCCAGCCCGGACAGTTCAAGACCGAGCGGCTGTTTAAGCAAGCCTACGTGCAGCGGGGCGACCCCACCAAGCCGGCCAATAAGGACAAACTTCGGGAGCTGTTGCGGGACGTGATGATCCGCAATACCAGAAGCGCGATTGACCTGAAGCTGCCCAGGCGATTTGCCGTGACGCAGAGGTTGGAACCGAGCGCGGCCGAGCGGGAACTTTACAACGGTATCACCGCATTTGCTCGGGCGCATTCAGATTCGCTTCCCAGATCCCTCTTGCATCTGCTTTTGCGGGAGGCGGGCAGCAGCCCCTCCGCTTTGAGCGCCACGCTCTTGCGCTTGCGAGCCGAGCGGCCGGAGACCGTAGACCACCTGCTCGATCTCGCCGCGAGCGTCGGCGAGACCGCCAGAGAAAAAGCCCTGTCGGGAATTCTTTCAAAAAACCCCGAGGAAAAGAAGGTGGTCTTCACTCAGTATTTGAAAACCCTGGACTCGGTCGCCGCCATGCTTGAGCGCCAAGGCTTTCCCTTCGCCGTGTTTCGTGGCGACCTTCCGGCCGCGGAAAAGGAGCAAGCGATTCGGCGGTTCCGCGAAGATCTGCCGATACTGCTTTCAACGGAATCGGGCGGTGAGGGCAGAAACTTACAGTTCTGCAATACGCTCATCAACTTGGATCTCCCCTGGAATCCTATGAGGATCGAACAGCGGATCGGCAGGCTGCACCGGATCGGTCAGACCCGAGATGTCTTCGTCTTCAATTTGTCGGTCCGAGAGACGATTGAAGACCATATCCTCAATATCCTGGAGAACAAGATCAACATGTTTGAGATGGTCATCGGCGAAATCGAGCCGCTGCTGGGTTATTTGGGAGAGGAGCGAGAGTTTGAGGACGTCGTCATGGAGATTTGGGTGCGCAGTCGCAACCACGACGAGGCTCGCTCTCGCTTCGAATCGTTCGGCGAGGATCTGGTAAAGGCCAAGTCCGATTATCTTGAATCCAAAGAATTGGACCGAGAGGTTTTCGGAGAGGACTACGAGGTTTGAGCTCATCACTGGGTGATTTTACCGCGCGTCTGCTTACGGAGAGAGGCGCGGTTGTGGAGCCGAGCGCCGAAGGCCTGGAGGTGTTGCTCCCCGCCGAGGTAGCCGGGGTGTTGGAGATCCCGGAGCACGCCAACCTTTCGTTCTCTGGCGAGAGCCGCGACGGGATTTCCCTCTCTTATGATTCCGAGATCATTAAAAAAATGGCTCGGCTGATCGGCGGCCGCGGAGAATTTACCACTGTGGCGCTTGCGCCGCCGTCCGTGAGGCTGGAGAAGCTTGAAGAGCGGCTGGACCAAAAAGTGATTTTCCACAATGCCGTCTTCCACGTCGAGCGCAAGGAGGAGAAGCGCATCTCTTATCTCTTGGGTTACTCAAAGTATTCCGCCCTCTCGGATGACCGGCAAGAAGGGATCCTCGCCTGTCTAATCAACGAGCTGAACCTGTCAGTGCAGAAAACAACATCCGAGACTCTCGATCTTATCGACCTTTCGACTCGCGCCCCGGCCTTGGCTGGGGACTCTCGCTCAGGATTCCGCCCCACGGACGTGCTGGAAGGTGCCACGGACTTGCCCGGGGGGCTCCACAACTACGCTGAGGAACCTGTAGGAGAGGCGGAGCGAGAAAGCAGCGAAAGAGTCCTGGCGGCCTTCTGGCATGCTCAAGAGAAGATCGTCAAGGAGGAGTTGAGTGACTTTCTAATCAGCGTGGAGCGCCGGATGAATCGAGATATCCGACGGGTCCATGATTATTACCAGACTCTTATTCACGAACACCGCCAATGGCTGGAAAGAAAAGCGGCCGCCGCAGAGGAAAAAGAGAAAACCGCGGGCAAGATCGAGGCCATCGAGAGGGAACTGAAAGGCAAAATACAAGACCTGATCGGCAAGTTCAGCCTCGATCTCCAGATCGAGCCGATCTCATTTATTCGTATCGAGACGATGAG
>JACPFE010000766.1 GCA_016183145.1 Deltaproteobacteria bacterium
CGGGAATCCAGGTTTGTTGCGCCGAATTAGCCTGGATACCCGCTTTCGCGGGTATGACGGAACCCAGGCGGGCCTCTTGGTTCTCATCCCCAAACGGGTATTTTCAAAGGAGGCACGAAAAACACGAAGTTAAGAAGTTTAGAAATATCAACGTCCGAAACCTTCGTGGCCTTCGTGTGCTTCGTGGTGAGTGCGGATTTTCTTGTCGTTGCTACAACTTGAGTCTCTAAGCCGAAAAATTTGCGCGAATAGAGAAAACTATTAGGCATAGGAGTACTGAGACAGAGAGTTTGAGGAGGGTCTTATGGTGAAGCAGAACACGGGAATCAGCCGGCGCGATTTTTTGAAGCGAGGCGCAGCGTTGGGTGTCGGTGCCATAGTCGGGCATCACTTAGCCCAAGATGGCTTCGCCGCTTCTAGAGATCGTATAACGATCTATCATTCGAGCGTTGCCGACTCGATCAATCCTTATAACCACAGTTCCAGCCCGATCTACGGCCAGTGGCAGCATATCATGGAGCCGTTGGTCGAGATGAATAATGACAAGCTTGAGTACGAAGGCATTCTTGCCGAATCCTGGGAATTCAAAGAAAAAAGGTGGGTGTTCCATTTGCGAAAGGGCATTCGTTTTCACAACGGCGCGCCGTTTACGGCGAAGGATGTGATTTTTTCGATCAATCGCATCAAGACGGACAAAAACAGCCTCCAGCGCCCCAATTTCAAGGATGTCGTAGAGATGGAAGCGCCGGACGATCATACGCTTATCATCACTCTCGATCAGCTCCATGCGACGTTTCTCGACCTGGTGCAGAATCGTTTTGTCTTGAGCAAGGCTCACTACGATAAGTTCGGCGATCAAATGGACCAGCAGGCGATCGGCACCGGTCCCTACAAGTTCGTGAGCTACCAGCTAGGCGGAAACTTCGTAATGACCCGCAACGATGATTATTGGGGGTCCAAGCCGCAAATCAAGGAAGTGGTGTTTCGCAAGGTAACGGAAGATGCCGCGCGCGTCGCCGCTCTCGAAGCCGGCCAGGCCGACCTCGTCAATAACGTTCCCATCCATGAAGTCGCCCGTTTGCAACGCCATCCCAGGGTGCGGGTCGAGACGGTGGAAGGATTGCGAATGTTCTTTCTCGCGCTCAATCCCGCGCACAAACCCTTTGACAATAAACTGGTTCGCCGGGCCGCAAACCACTCGGTGGACGCGCCCGGGATCGTGAAGAATATTTTTGACGGCAATGGATTTGTTTGCGATGGTCCGGTCGGGCGCAAAGTTTTTGGCGCCGATCCAAGTCTAAAGCGCTATCCCTACGATCCGAAAAAGTCGCGCGAGCTGCTCGCTCAAGCCGGCTATCCCAACGGAATTGACGTTAAGTTCTATTATTCCGCCGGGCGCTACCCCCAGGATAGAGAAGTCTGCCAAGCGATAGCCGCCCAGATGGTGAAAGGCGGGTTCAGAGTAGAGCTCATCTCCCAGGAGTGGGCGAGCTTCTGGGGTAATGCCGGCGTCAACGGGGGAAAACTGCCCTTCTATTATATTGGAAGAGGCTCTCTTATTGACGCCGATACGCTGTACGATCAATACTTCAGGACCGGGACGAGCAAACGGCTGGGCTATAGCAATCCGGAGTTCGATAAACTGATCGACGAAGAACAAAAAACCTATGATCGAAAAAAGCGCGCCGCGATCCTTCGTCAGGCCGGCAAAATCCTTATGGAAGATGTGCCGTTCGTGCCGCTGTTCAATCTGGCGGATCTCTACGGTGTTGCCCGCAACGTGGTTTGGAAACCGCCGCCGGATGAGAAGGTGCTGGTCGCCGACATGAAAATTCGCTAACAGGAGAATATCGGCATTCAGAGACTGGAGGTTTTATGGTTGCAACTCCCAACGGGATCAAGCGGAGAGATTTTTTGCGGTACGGCGCCCTTGCCGGCGCGGGAGCTTTGGCGAGCGCATCATGGCCGGGATGGGTGTTATCCGCGACCAAAGAGCGGCTGACCTTCTTGGCCGCCGTCAGCCTCGACTCTTTGCATCCTTACGCCCATAGCGCGAGCCCTCACTATGGCCTTTGGGAGCATATGATCGAGCCGCTGATTGAGGTGAACTACGCCAAGAAAGAATATTACGGCGTGCTCGCCGAGAAGTGGGAGTTCCAGGGTAAGAAGTGGGTTTTCCACCTGCGCAAGGGGATCCGCTTTCACGACGGCAGCCCGTTTACATCCAAAGACGTGATCCATTCGGTCAACCGCATCAAGACCGACAAGCGGAGCCTGCAACGGGAAAATTTTCGCGACGTGACCGAGACCGAAGCGCCGGACGATCATACCGTTGTGTTCACGACTGAGGTTCCCAACGCCGTGTTCCTCGACCGGCTCCACAACCGTTTCATGATCAGCAAGTCGTCGGCCGACAAGTACGGCGAGCAGGCCGATCAATACCCGAACGGCACCGGTCCTTACAAGTACGTCAGTTGGCAGCGCGACGGCAATCTCGTATTGGCGCGCAACGATGACTACTGGGGGGCGAAGCCGGAGATCAAAGAGATCGTAGTCAAGAAGGTCGCCGAAGACTCGGCGCGGGTCGCCGGGCTGTTGGCGGGACAAGGCGATGTCATCAATAACGTGCCGGTGGACGAGCTTTCCCGGCTCGAAAAGCACCCACGGGTGCGCGCCGAAAAAGTCGAAGGACTCAGAATGCATTTTCTGGCGATGAACCTGAGCCACAAGCCATTCGACAACAAGCTGGTGCGCCAGGCATTCAATTACGCCGTCGATCCGGCGCAGATCATCAAGTACATCTTCGAAGGGAACGGCTACGTGCTCAATGGCCCGATGAGCTCGAACGTGATTGGCTTCGATCCCAAGATCAAACGCTATCCCTACGATCCAAAGAAGGCCAAGGAACTTTTGGCGAAGGCGGGCTACGGCTCCGGCCTTGAGGCGAAACTCTACTTTTCGCCGGACCGCTATCCCAAGGCGCGCGAGGTTTGCCAGGTCGTTGCCGATCAACTTGCCAAGGCGGGCGTGAAGGCGGAGCTGGCGTCCCAGGAATTTGTCGTCTTCTGGGGCAAAGAAGGCGTGAACGGCGGCAAGCTGCCCTTTTACTACGTCGGCCGGCCGGCCATCGACGCGGACACGGTGTACGATCAGTATTTTCGTTCGGGAGTGAGCCCGCGCATCCAGTACAAGAACCCGGAATTCGATAAGCTCATCGATGAGGAACAAAAGACCGGCGACCCCAAGAAGCGCATCGCCCTCCTGCAGCAAGCCGGGCGGATCATCATGGAAGACGCGCCGATCGTGCCGCTCTACACCTTGGCGGAAAATTACGGCGTGGTGCGCAACGTTATCTGGAAGCCGCGACCCGATGAGAAAGTCCTGACCTTCACGATGAAGCTTCGGTGATGCGCCGGGGAAGATCGTTGGCCATGGACAAACGGCCGCGCCGATATTTGCTGACGGAACAACCACCAGTCGACTCGAGACCGCGCCTTGAGACTGTGTCGCAACGCACCGAGGTGTCATCCCGAACGAAGTGAGGGATCTTAGATTTCTCGCTGCGCTCGAAATGACAAAAGAGCGATGCGTACGCTATCTACGCAATTGCGACACAGTTTCGTCGACTGGAACTCTTGCTCAGATCTTCGCCTTAGGGGCTTGCCCGTGGGGATCCACTTTTTGACGCGGGCGGACAAATTTGCACGGTCGCCTGGCCGGATCTTCGCCGTCTGCTGAAAACTTGCTCTTGGTGTTGCGACAGTCCCAGCACGAACGGAAAATCTCCAATGGTATCAGCCGCTCCTCCGTTGCCGCTGGAAAGGCGCGAGCGCGTCAAAGGGTGAACAGAGGTATTCTGGCAGCCTGCGGGAAAATCGCCGCAATTCGTAGGGGTGTTCCTGGCACAGAGGTTGCTCACGATAGTCGCTCGTGGCCCTACAATCCGTAAGCTCCAATCCAGCGCCCAGCCTGAAACCGCGCTATTCCAAAGCGTTGCGTTGTATCGGGCAGAGTCTGGAGCAGCTCGGGCTCAAGGCGTTGGAGGTTAAAAGCCACGGCGAAAACTACATCGTCCAGGCATGGAAGAAGGGGACTTCCTCGTCGCTGGATCATGAAAAACACTATACGCCAGACGACATAAAAACGCTCGAACAAGAAGGACGGGCGAAAAGAAAGCCGTTTCCAAGCCGGTTCACTCCCTTGAGCCTATCCCAGGTGCTGCGCATGGCGGGGAACTATGTCGATCTGTTGCGCGGGCGCCTGGTCAGGGTGTCGTGGCAGGATCAATCGGACCGAATCCAGTCGATCACGATTCAGTATGAGCCGTTTTCGGTCGAACGCGGCGAGGGCCCGGACAGTCACGTCACGACGATAGAAGAGCTCTGCATCCACATCTACAAGCAGCGAAAAAAAATCACCTCGGCATCGGAGAAAACCAGCCAGCGCCTGGCCGGCGAAGCAGGCAAGCGCCGCTGACGTCGCGCGGCTAGCGTGGTGTTTCCGAAATTCGTTGAATTATTTTTCGGCGTCATTCCGGGCAACCCCCGCGAAAGCGGGGGGCGACCCGGAATCCAGGTTTTTCTAGCAAGGGGCGGGTTTGAAACCCGCCCCTACTGGATACCCGCTTTCGCGGGTATGACGGTGGGGAGTCTGCGGATTTATTTTGCGAACTCCAGTTCCAGAATACCAGCGTTACACCTCATACTTGATTTCACCTCCCACGATCGTCATCTCGACTTTGAGGTCTTTGATCCGCTCCGGCTGAATTTCGAACGGATCCTCGGCGAGCACGGCGATGTCGGCGAGTTTGCCGACTTCCAGCGTGCCTTTGTCGTTTTCTTCGAAGCCCACCCATGCTGCCGTGGTCGTGTGCATGGCGAAAGCTTCGCTCGCGCTAATCCGCTCTTCCGGCACCCACACCTCGCCCCAGCGCATCTTGCGCGACACGCAAGCGGCGATGTCCCGGAGCGGGTCGACGGGCCAATAGCCCGGCGAATCGGAACCGCCGGCGATGATCACGCCGTTCTTCAAAAGCGTTCTGAACGGAAACGCCTTGGTCAGCCTCTTTTCGCCGACGCAGTCGAGAATCGCGTCGCCGACGTAGTAGCCGATGGCGATGTTGGGGATGGCGATGATGCCTGAACCGACCATGCGCTGCATTCTTTCCTGCGTGGCGAGCCAGTTGCCCATATGCTCGATGCGGTGGCGGTGGTCTTTGCGCGGCGATTTCTCGATGGCGTTTTCGTACGCGTCCAGCGCCATGTCGAAAGCGCGGTCGCCGATGGCGTGCACGCAGCAGCGCAGGCCCGCGTTGTGGCATCGCCACACGGTTTCGTTCAGTTCGTCCTGCTGGATGCGAATAATGCCGTGGTTGTGTTCGTCATCTTCGTAGGGGTCGTAGAAACAGGCATTGCGCCCGGTGATGCCGCCGTCGATGCTCATCTTGACGCCGCCGACCCGCAACCACTCGTTGCCGAAGCCGGTGACGAGGCCCAGCTCGATCAGGCTTTTCGATTCGATCATCGACTCGATGACCCGCGGCAGGATGCTGACCCGCGCGTGCATCCTGCCTTCTTTGTAGATTTCCTGATAGGCGCGCACCGGTTCGCCGGAGCGCACGATGTCGTGCACCGTCGTCACGCCCCGTTCGAGACACTGGTTCAAGGCGAAGACGATGCCGTCCTTAAGCTGCAAGTAGTTAAACTCCGGCGCGACCTTCTTGAGGATCAACTGGGCGCGCTCGTGCAGCTCGCCGCTGGGCTCGCCGGTTTGCGGATCATGCTTGATATGGCCGCCGGGGGGGTCAGTCGTGTCACGGGTGATCTTCGCCGCGGCCAACGCTTTGCTGTTGCCGATGGTCACATGAGCGCCGAACGAAATCGACACCGGATTGTCGGGGCAGGCGCGGTCGAGGTCACACTTGTCGGGGAAGCGCTTGTCCTTTATGCGAAAGTCCTGCATCGGGCTGCCATGGGCGACGATCCAGGAGCCCTTCGGCGCGCCGCCGGCCGCCTTGCCGAGCCGTTCCAAGATATCCGCGATGGAGTTTACGCCCACGTAAAAGTCGCGGCAGTCGACGAGTTCCATCTCCGCCGTGCCTTTTTCAGAAAGATGAACATGGGTGTCGGTCAAGCCGGGAATCGTCGTGCGGCCTCTGAGATCGATTGTCTGGGTGTCCGGGCCGGCGAGGCGGCGCACCTCATCGGCAGCGCCGGTGGCGACGATGCGCCCGCCGGCGCAGGCGAGGGCCTCGCAGATAGAATTTTCCGCCGCGAAAGTACGAATCTTGCCGTTGTACAAAATGACATCGGGATAGGGTCGAAATGATTTCATCGGCGCTGGACCTCCTTGCTCAGTCGAAACACTTACGCTATAGGTCGCTTCATCATCGAATGTCAACCGTGCTGCGAGGAGGGAAGTTCAATATGGCAACTAAACCATTTCATTGGCCCCATAACGCCCGTATCGCATTCGTGCTCGGCATCGCTTTTGAGTGCTGGGACCGTACCAAACCGTCGCGCGGCGGCGCGCTGCAATCGCCGTTACCGGCCAACGCGCTGTGCAAACGCGATTATTCCACCGAGACGTTCAGGGACTTCGGCGGCAAGATCGGCGTCAAACGTTTGCTCGATATATGCGACAAATACAAATTGAAAGTGAGCATGCCGATCAACGGCCTTACCTGCGAATACTATCCGGACCTCATCAAGCACGCCCACAGCCGCGGTCACGAGTTGGTCGCCCACGGCTGGGATCAGAGCGAGTATCTCTACATGCTCACGCGCGAGCAGGAGCGGGACAATATTTTTAAGACCGTAGAGGCGATCACGAAATTAACCGGCGAGCGGCCCACCGGCTGGTCGTCGCCCGGCGTGCGCTCCACCGACAACACGCTCGATCTAAATGTTGAGGCGGGCTTGCTCTACAACTGCGACTACCACGATGATGAGATGCCTTATCCGCGCAAGGTCGGCGGCAAGATGCTGATCATGATTCCGCACCAGTACACGATCAACGACCACCGGATGTCCGAAGAAGGCACACGCCACGATTTCTTCGAGAAGTTCAAGGACGAGTTCGATTACCGCTACAAGATCGGGCGCAAAAATCCCACCATGATGAACGTGATCACCCACGGGTACCTAAGCTCGCGGGTGCCGACCATCGATACCTTCGAGCAGATCATCAAGTACGCCAAGGGCCATAAAGAGGTCTGGTTCGCCCGCCGCGGCGACATCGCGGCCTGGGCTCGGAAGTATTACGAAAGAGAAGGCCTGCCGAAGTGACGGCGATTGCTCCGTTCGCCGTCATTTCGTCGTTTCGGCAATTGCCGAAACGTGGAAACTTACCGCCGAGCTGGTCTTTCCTTGAACACTGACCCTTAAACCTTGAACCTTGAACTGCCGCAAGGCTTTGAACGGAGCGATCCCCATGCTTAACGGAGCGCAGCGGTTGAACGTCTGGAACGACTGAAACTTTTGGAACCGGCAGCGCTGGTTGCCTATTGCCTATATTCATCTTTCATCCTTCCGCGTTCATCCTTCCAAATTCCCCCTTCAACTCCCCCTTGGCATGACGGCGTCGAAAGGCGTAGAATCCGCCCCAACTCGTTACGTTTTATTCTTGCACAATTATCTTCGTTGCGATCTATAGGCAAGTAGCGGATGGCCATCAAAAAATCTGAACTCTATTCCTCCCTGTGGGCGAGCTGCGATGAGCTGCGCGGCGGCATGGACGCTTCGCAATACAAAGACTATGTGCTCGTCTTGCTGTTCGTGAAATACGTTTCGGACAAATACGCCGGGCAAAAGGACGCGCTTCTCGACGTGCCCAAGGGCGGTAGCTTCGCCGCCATGGTGGCGGCCAAGGGCGACAAAGAGATCGGCGACAAGATGAACAAGATCATCGCCAAGCTCGCCGAGGCGAACGACCTCAAGGGCGTGATCGATGTCGCCGACTTCAACAACGAAGATAAACTTGGCAAGGGCAGTGAGATGGTGGACCGCCTCTCCAACCTGGTCGGCATCTTTGACAACCCTGCGCTTGATTTTCGCGGCAACCGCGCTGAGGGAGACGACATTCTCGGCGACGCCTACGAATACCTGATGCGCCACTTCGCCACCGAATCGGGCAAGAGCAAGGGGCAGTTCTATACTCCGGCGGAAGTTTCCCGCGTCATGGCCAAAGTAATCGGTGTCGGTAGCGCCAAGAGCGCTAGCCAGACGATCCATGATCTTACCTGTGGC
>JACPFE010000100.1 GCA_016183145.1 Deltaproteobacteria bacterium
CGAGCGGTTCCATCTCCTCGGCCGCGTTATCGCGCAGCGGTTCGGTCATCACTTCGACCAGCGAGCCGGCCAAGATGCCGTTCAAGGAACGCGGCGCGGCCAAGGTCACCAGCCCTGCGCCCATGCGCATCGCCGCCCGACCAGCCAAGATCGCCGCCCCGGTTTTTCCTCGCGAACCAGCCATGACTAGCAGATGACCGTAGGATCCTTTGTGCGTATCAGGATCGCGTCTCGGCACCAACCAGCGAATCGTTTCTCTATCAAGAAGTTCCGTTTTAGGCGCGACCTTTTCGACGGCGCGATGATCCATACCGATATCCGCAACCGCCAGCTCGCCGACGTAGCTCAGACCGGGATAAATGACTTGGCCTACTTTCGGATAGCCCAGTGCAACCGTCATCTCCGCCTGAATGGAAACGCCGAGGGGAACTCCCCGGTCGGTGTCGAGCCCGGAGGGAATATCCACCGCGACGATCGGCAGACCGGAAGCGTTCATCAGCGTGATCGCTTCGGCGTACAGGCTGCGCACTTCGCTTTTGACTCCCGTGCCCAATATGGCATCCACGAGCAAACCATTCTTACTCATCCGCTGGCCGAGCTGCTCCAATCCATTCACACCGATCTCGACGACTTTCCCTTTGCGCTTTAGAAAAGCGCCGAGATTGTGCGCGGCATCCGGCGTAAGCTCATCCCGGCGCGCGAGCAGCGCGACTTCGCAGGGGATACGTTTTTGTTTCAGCAGCCGCGCGACGACGAAACCATCGCCGCCATTGTTGCCCTTGCCGGCGACAATGAGGACGCCTTTTCTAGCAGCTTTCGAAAAACGTTCGATGATGGCCCTGGCAATTCCCTCGCCCGCGCGCTCCATCAGCTCGAGGCTAGGCACGCCGTACTCCTGGATCGTCAGCCGATCCATCTCGCGCATCTGTTCGGCGGTGACAACGAACATGGTTCAAGGTTCCAAGTTCAAGGTTCCGAGTTCAAGGTTCCAAGTTCAAGGTTCCAAGTTCAAGTCTCGGGAATTCAATGACCCGCACATTGAACTTTGAACTTTGAACATTGAACGAAAAGAAGCTAGGGCCGCGCACGGTTAAGCAGCTCTTTCATCTCCCGCACCGCTTGCTCGATGCCGACGATCACGGCACGGGCGATGATGCTGTGGCCGATGTTGAGCTCGACGATTTCCGGGATCCGGGCGATGGGCAAAACGTTTTCGTAGTTGAGGCCGTGACCGCCATGCACTTCCAAGCCCAAGCCGCGCGCCACCCGAGCCGCGCCGGCAATCGCATCCAGCTCCTTTGCGCGAGCCGGCCCGGCGGCGTTGCAGTAGCTCCCCGTATGAATCTCGATGGCGTGGGCGCCAGTTTCCTTGGCCGCCTCGATCTGCGCCGGTTTCGGGTCGATGAACAGGCTCACGTGGATGCCGCGGCCTTGAAGCCGCTCCACCGCCTCTTTGACTCGCGCTCTTTGCGAAACGACGTCGAGCCCGCCCTCGGTGGTAAGCTCCTCGCGCTTCTCCGGCACGAAACAAGCGTCGTTAGGCTTGACGCTCTCCGCGAACGCCACCATCGCCGTCGTAACGGCCATCTCCAGATTGACTTTGCTGCGCGAGCGCTCGCGCAACAGGTAAACATCGCGCTCTTGAATATGGCGGCGGT
Organism: Deltaproteobacteria bacterium; assembly: GCA_016183145.1. GTDB lineage: Bacteria > Desulfobacterota > Binatia > UBA9968 > UBA9968 > JACPFE01. The sequence goes on from JACPFE010000100.1 coordinate 1,659, forward strand.
CTTCGCGCAGGTGCACCGTGATACCGTCCGCGCCGGCGTGCTCTGCGATGAGCGCCGCCTCCACCGGGTCGGGCACGTCGATCATGCGCGCCTGGCGCAGCGTCGCCACATGATCGACATTGACGCCGAGACGAATCATCCTTTGGCTCCTACTTCCGCGGTGATCGCGTCGGCGATCGTCTGGGCCATCGCGCGGATCTTCGAATCATTTTCGCCTTCGAGCATGACCCGCGCCAGCATCTCCGTGCCCGAGTAGCGCACCAGCGTGCGACCGCGCCCGTCGAGGGATTTTTCCACCTCGGTTATGACACGACCGACCTTGGGCATTTGCTCGAAAGGTTTTCTCTCTCTCACTTTGACGTTGATCAGCACCTGAGGGAGACGGGTCATGATTCGTTTCAGCTCGCTCAGCCGCTTGCCTTTCTCCACCATCAAGGCCAGCGCTTGCAGGCAGGTAATGGCGCCATCACCGGTGGTGTTGTGGTCGAGAAATATGATATGTCCCGACTGCTCGCCGCCGAGATTGTAACCACCCTCCAGCATCCGCTCGACGACGTAGCGGTCGCCGACTTCGGTGCGCAGGACCTTGATGCCCAACGGCCTGAGGGCGAGCTCGAGCCCGAGATTGCTCATCACGGTGGCCACCACCGCCTGGCCCTTGAGCAGGCCTTTCTCCTGCATGTCCGCCGCGCACATGGCCATCACTTGGTCGCCGTCGAGGATATCTCCGGTCTCGTCGGTGAAAACCGCGCGGTCCGCGTCGCCGTCCAATGATACCGCAAAATCCGCGTTCTCGTGCAGCAACGCCTCGCGCGCCGTTTCGGGATACAGAGCGCCGCAACGGCGATTGATATTCTCTCCGTCGGGCTGCACGCCGATGGAGATAACCTCGGCGCCCAATTCCGTCAGCACCTCGGGAATCACCCGATAGGCCGCCCCGTGGCCGCAATCCGCGACGATGCGCAGACCCTCCAACGTCAGATGGCGCGGAAAAGTGTTCTTCAGAAAGACGATGTAACGTCCCAGAGCGTCGTCGATGCGGAAGGCCTTGCCGATCTTCGAAGCCGTAGGCCGGTCACGCTCGGTTTCGCCGTTGAAGATCATTTCCTCCATGCGCGCTTCGACGGCGTCGGCAAGCTTAAACCCGTCCCAGGAAAAAAACTTGATGCCGTTGTCCTGGTAAGGATTGTGGGAAGCTGAAATCACCACGCCCGCGTCCGCCCTCATGCTGCGTGTCAAGAACGCCACCGCCGGCGTCGGCAGCGGCCCCACCAGTTGAACATCAGCACCCATCGAGCAGATGCCCGAGGCCAGCGCGGTCTCGAGCATGTACCCGGAAAGCCGCGTGTCCTTGCCGATGAGAATCTTGTAGCGGTGCTCCTTACTTCCCGCCCGCCGCTTGGCCAACGACGGCGGCAAGGAGCGGCCCGATTCCTCGC
>JACPFE010000782.1 GCA_016183145.1 Deltaproteobacteria bacterium
ACCGTTCAAGTTGTTCAAATCGTTCCCCCTCCTTCAATCCTCCCCCACGACGTGGGGGAGGAAACAGGTGGGGGTTGAACGGAGCGGAGCGGTTGACCGGCTTGAACGTTTTGAACTCTCGGGGAGATGATACCGAAGATACTTCACTTGTAAGGAGATGCGATGATGCGAGACTGGGAACAGTTTTTTCCGGAAGCGGAAAGAAAGATGTATGAAAAAGCCGGCTACAAAGGCAAAGAGAAATTCGGCGTCAATCCGGCGCTGTTGATCATCGACGTCATCACCGGCTTTACCGGCACCAAGCCGATGGACGTCATGGACGCCATCGATGAGTTTCCCACCAGTTGCGGCCAGGTTGCCTGGGACGCGCTGCCGAAGATTCAACAACTCCTCCACGCCTGCCGCGACGCGGAGGTGCCGGTGATTTACTCCACCAGTGACCCGGACTTCAAGGCGGCCTTCGGCAACGCCACCAAGCGCGGCGTGGACGCTACCGATTTCGAGAAATTGGCCGTCCAGTTTCCCGACATGATCAAACCCAATGACGGCGAGTTTATCGTCCGAAAAGCGCGCGCCAGCGCTTTCTTCGGAACGCACCTGATCACTTACCTCGTGCGCAAAAACATCGACTGCCTGCTCATCGCCGGCACCAGCACTTGCGGCTGCGTGCGCGGCACGGTGCTCGACGGTTATTCCTTCGGCTATCCGGTTTTCGTCGTCGAAGAATGCGTCTTCGACCGCTCACGCACCTCGCACCTGGTCAACCTCTTCGAGATGAACGCCAAGTACGCCTCGGTGATCCAGTTAACGGAAGCGTTAGACTACGTGAATCAGTTGAAAAGGATAGAAGGCAGAAAAACGATCCCACGCTAACCCGCGGCACCCGGTCGTGGAATGAAAAATGAAAATGGGGGTCAGGAGCCATTTACCCTTCTTGCCTACTCCGCCGAAGCAGTCGGTTCGGCTGCGAAGGCCGGGCGCTAAGGCTACGGAGGGTACCCACCTCGCATTCATCCACGGGTTTACACCAGTGGCTCTCTGCGAAGGAGGGTAAGAATCGAAAATAGCGCAATTGTCTTGCCTGGGGGTTTTGATATATAGCTGGCATTAGTTAGTTTCCAGTTCCGGGTTGACGTGAGACTCGAAATCGTGAAAGCGTGAAGGCCTGACCTATGTTCGCGATGATGGTGCGAAACCCAACCCAGTGGATGTTTATTTTGACCGGAGTAACCCTGGCCTATCTGGTGTTGCCTCCCTTCTTTTTCATCCTGCACACGAGTCTCGTTATCGATCGCGGCCTGCAAGCCGGCGGTTTTACCATTCAGCATTTCATGAATATCGTCGAATCCCTCGGCGACGTAAAGAGCTTGCTCGCCAATTCCATGATCTTTTCGATCGGTAGCGCCGGCATCGCGATCTGTTACGGAACTACCCTGGCTTGGCTCGCGGAGCGCTCCAACGCGCCTTTTCGTACCCTGGCCTACATAACGGCTTACGTCTCATTCGCCATACCCGGGATCATCAAGGTGGTCGGCTGGATCATGCTGCTCGGCCCCAAAGCAGGAATTCTCAATGCCGCGGTCATGCCCTTCACCGGCGCGCTGCTGCTCAATATCTTTTCCATGCAGGGGATGATCCTGGTCGAGAGCTTTCTCTGGATACCGATCGTTTTCTTGCTCATGTCCACGCCGTTTCGTGCCATGGACCCGGCTTTGGAGGAAGCCGCCACCACGGCCGGCAGCAGCGGCTGGCAGGTCTTTCGCAAGGTGACCTTTCCGCTGGCGCTGCCGAGTGTCCTGGCCGTATTAATCTTGACTTTCATTCGCTCTCTGGAAGCCTTCGAGATACCGGCGCTGATCGGCATTCCCGCCGGGATCGAGGTGCTTACCACCAAGATCTATCTTCAGATCAGAGGCGGCCTGATTCCCAAATACGGCGAAGCCAGCGCGTACTCGATCATACTGATTGTGATGGTCGCTCTCGGCCTCATTCCCTATTACCGAATCACCAGTAAGACATACAAGTACACAACCATCAGCGGCAAGGCTTACCGTCCTCACCGCGTCGAACTAGGCAGGTGGCGTTGGCTCGGTGGCGCTCTCATGCTCGTTCTGCCGCTGCTGCAAGTTTTGCCCATCGCGGCGATCACCTGGTCCTCCCTTTTGCCTTTCGCCCAAGCGCCGTCGTGGAAGGCGCTGTCCATGGTCAGTTTCAACAATTACCGAACCGCCTTCGCCGACAGCAGCATCGTCGGCTCAGTCTTCAACAGCCTGACCGTGAGCGTGAGTTCCGCGACCATCGCCATCATCATTACTTTTTTTGCCGCCTGGTTGATCGTCCGCGCTTCCATCAAAGCGCGCTGGGTGCTCGACCAGATGGCGATGTTGCCGTTGGTGTTTCCGGGAATCGTGATGGGCATCGCGATCCTGAAAATGTATCTGATGCTGCCGATCCCGGTATATGGAACGATTTGGATTCTCGTGCTGGCCTTCATCGCCCGCTACCTTCCATACGGTATTCGCTTCAGCCACTCGGCGCTGCTGAGCCTGCACAAGGAGCTTGAAGAAGGCGCCATGGTCAGCGGCGCGAGCTGGTTTCAGATGATGCGCCAAGTCGTCGTACCGCTCATCATGCCTGCGTTGCTCGCCGGTTGGATCTATATCTTTCTCATTACGTTCAGGGAACTTTCCATCGCCTTACTTCTGTATTCACCGGGTTCGCAGGTGGTGGCGGTGAAAATCTGGGAACTATGGGATAACGGCCATGTCGGCGAGCTGGCCGCTTTCAGCCTCGTCATCGCGCTGGGCACCGTGGTCGTAGGCTCGATCTTTCTCAAATTGGCGCAGCGTCACGGGCTGCAGGATTAATTTCCGTGGCGAATTGTGGATTGCTCACCTTGAACGTTGAACCCTTGAACGATTTCCTTCACGGAGAACCCCATGGCCGACAACAAACTCATCAATTCCGACATCGACGAAGGCGTAGGCATCGCTTGGCTCGCGCTCAACCGGCCGGAAAAGAAAAACGCCCTCAGCACCGCTTTGCTCGCCGAGCTGGCGGAC
>JACPFE010000783.1 GCA_016183145.1 Deltaproteobacteria bacterium
AAGTTCGCCAAGGAGACGAGCGAAACGGTCGGCGTGGAGATTGCCCCGGTTGATTCGTACGACGAAGCGGTGAAAGATGTCGATATTATCATCACGGCGACGAACTCGCGCAAACCTTTTCTCGGGAAATGGGCTTTGGCGGACGGAATTCACATCAGCGCCATGCAACGCGACGAATTCGACGACGAGGCGTTGCTTAGCTGCCAACCGTTGGTGTTGCACACTCACGCGACGGAGAACAACGTGACCTCCTCGGCCCTGGCGCGCTTCGAGCGCGCGGACTTCAAGCTGCGCGATCATCCCACCGAGCGAGGCATCGATTGGAAATCCCTGCCGACACTGCCGGACCTCCTCTGCGGCCGGATCAAAGGGCGCGAGACTGACGATCAAATCACCGGCTTCGTCAACAACATCGGTTTGGGCGCGCAGTTCGCCGCGGTCGGCGCCAAAGTTTACGAGGCGGCGAAGGCGAAAGGCATCGGCCGCGAAGTGCCGCTCGATTGGTTCACGCAGGACGTGCATCCGTAGCCGGCCGGTGCGGCCGGCGGTTTCGAGTTTCAAGTTTCGGGCTGGAGTCGCGCCAACCTGGGAGCGTTGCTGCAGCGATTATGCGTTCTCAACCGTTAAACAGCGCAATTTACGGTTGTAGGCGATTTCTCCTGTCGTCATTCCGGCCCTTCGACGGTGCTCGGGATAAACTCCAGCCAGAATCCAGCCTCACGCGCAAGACTAATACGAGATGGATGCCGGTCTTTGGCGGCATGACCAACAGTGCGCAGACTCTTCCGAGTCGAACACGAATTTGACTTTTGATCGCGTTGCTCATCTTTTGGGCGTTCTGCCTAACTCACGAGCAAGTGCTTTTTTTCGCACTGCTCTCGCACGCTGCGCGCGCCAATCAACTAATTGAATTCGTTCGATAAGCAATCTTTCGGAGATTGTGGCACAGGCGTTGCTCATGCATTTTCACCAAAGGAGGGTGAGACGATGGGGAAGCATCAGAAAGCGGGGTTGCTCGATTCCGTTGCAAATCAGCCAAAGGCAAGCGCGGATGTCGAGACGTTGATCGGTCAAAGAGTCGAAGAGGCAGTCACCCATGCTGTTTTTGGCTCTGACTTAAGACGACGGGAATTTATCCGCTATGTTGGCGCCGCCGGTGCGGCGGCGATCTTGAATTCGATTTTTCCTATGGGAGCGGCGAAAGCTCTGGCCCAGGGAAAGACAGGACCGATCGAGAAGAAAAACCTCAAGGTCGGATTCATTCCCATCACCTGCGCCACGCCGATCATCATGGCGGAGCCGATGGGCTTCTATAAGAAACATGGGCTCGACGTCCAGGTGCACAAAGCCTCCGGCTGGGCCATGATCCGCGACCTGTCGATCAACGGTGAGACCGACGCGACCCATATGCTGACGCCGATGCCGTTGGCAACGAGTCTGGGCATCGGCTCACAAGCAGTCCCTTTCATCATGCCCGCCGTCGAAAACATCAACGGCCAGGCGATCACCCTTGCCAACAAACACAAGGGCGTTAAAGAAGCAAAGGACATGAAGGGTTTTAAGTTCTGCGTTCCTTTCGATTACTCAATGCATAATTTCCTGCTGCGCTATTTCCTCGCCGAAGGAGGGGTCGATCCCGACAAGGACGTGCAGATTCGCGTCGTTCCGCCGCCGGAAATGGTGGCGAACCTCCGAGCCGGTAATGTCGATGGTTACCTCGCGCCTGACCCATTCAACCAGCGCGCCGTCTTCGAAGGCGAGGGCTTCATTTTCATGCTCAGCAAGGATATTTGGCCCGGCCATCCCTGCTGCGCATTCGCCGCGCGCAAGGACTTCGCCGACAAGAACCCCAATACCTTCCAGGCCCTCTTCAAGGCGATCGTAGACGCCACCCAGTACGCGCATCAGGCGTCCCATCGCAAAGAAATCGCCGTCGCCATCGCGCCGCGCAACTTCTTGAACCAGCCGGTCGAGTTGTTGGAACAGGTGTTGACGGGCGTCTATCCGGACGGCTTGGGGAACACGAAAAACGTTCCCGACCGCATCGATTTTGATCCGTTTCCTTATCATTCCATGGCTATTTGGATTCTGACCCAAATGAAGAGGTGGGGATATATTAAGCAGGACGTGGACTATAAGAAGATCGCGCAAGAAGTCTATCTCGCCTCGGGTTGCCGGGAGGTGATGAAATCCCTCGGCTATAAAGCGCCGGCGCAAGATTCAACCAAGCACCAGTTTACTTTTGGCAAAACCAAGGTCTTCGATCCAAACGCTCCAAGCGACTACATCCGCTCGTTCGTTATTCGCAGGGCCTAAAGATCGGCGCGTTACCATGGACCAACTGGCGGCCATATCCGAACGAAAAAAGGCGATCCTCTCGTCACTAGCTCTGTTGGCGATCTTGCTCGCCGTCTGGCAGCTTACAACAAAGCCGCCGATTCAGGGAAAGGCGGAGGGGCTTCCTGGTCCCGTGGCGGTCGCCGCGCGGGCGTGGGAAATGATCTCCGATCCTTTCTACGACCGCGGACCCAATGACAAGGGAATCGGTATCCAACTCGGCTACAGTATCGGGCGGCTACTGGTGGGCTATACCGCCGCGGCTTTCGTGGCGATTTGCCTGGGCGTGATGCTGGGTCTTTCGCCTACGTTCTACCGGGCGCTGAATCCTTATATTCAAATCTTGAAACCGATTTCTCCCTTGGCCTGGATGCCGCTCTTTCTTTACACGATCAAAGACTCGAGCCGGTCCGCGATGATGGTCATCTTCATGTCATCGCTTTGGCCGATTCTGGCGAACACGGCCTTCGGGGTCGCAGGCATCAAGCGGGATTATCTGAACGTTTCGGCTTTGCTTCAGTTGTCCTGGTTTAAACGGCTGTGGAAAGTGATATTGCCGGCGGCCGCGCCGGCCATCGTCGCCGGCCTGAGAATCTCCATCGGCAGCGCCTGGGTGGCCATCGTCGCGGCGGAGATGCTGATCGGCGGCACCGGCATCGGCTACTTCGTATGGAACGAATGGAACAACCTGCAGCTCACGAGCGTGATCTTCGCGATCTTGCTGACCGGCTTTGTCGGCGTTGTATTAGATATGGGCTTCGGCAGCTTGGCAAAAGTGTTGGCGTACAAGGAGTGAAGCGTGTCGTTTTTGGAGGTTGAGAACGTCAGCAAAGTTTTTTTAGAGCCCAACGGGCAGAGCCTGTGCGTATTCAAGACCGTTCGCCTTCACATTGAAAAGGGCCAGTTTGTCACCATGGTGGGACACTCCGGCTGTGGCAAGAGCACGCTCCTCAATATCATCGCGGGACTGGAAACGGCCAGCGCCGGGGCGATCATCCTGGACGGCAAGGAAACCGACACTGCGGGTCTGGACCGCATGGTCGTATTTCAAAACTTTTCTCTGCTGCCGTGGATGAGCGTCTACGAGAACATTCGGCTCGCCGTCAGGGCGGCCTATCCGCAATGGGATCGCGGCAAGGTTCATGACTACGTGCAGCGCTATGTCCATATGGTCGGGCTTTCCGAGTCGGAGCACAAGAAACCCGCGGCGCTCTCGGGCGGAATGCGGCAGCGCGTTGGGCTGGCAAGAGCCTTCGCCGTTCAACCCAAGGTGCTCCTACTCGACGAACCGTTCGCGCAGATCGACGCTCTGACCCGAGGCGCCATTCAAGACGAGCTTATGCGCATGTGGACGGCGACAAAAAACACGGTCTTCATGGTGACCCACGATGTCGAAGAGGCGATTCTTCTATCGGACAAAATTGCTCTTATGACCAGCGGGCCGGAAGCTGAATTGGCCGAGATCGTCGACGTCAAATTCCCCAGACCGCGCCTGCGCGAAGAGATCACGGAGCTGGCGGAGTATGCCCGCATCAAAAAATATATCATCCAGTTTCTCAAAAACTGTTCCCGTGAGATGCCGGCGGGCGACGCGACAACGGGCTTGGATGCCGTGGCTGTGGGTCAGCAACTTGCGGCTGAAGTGTAAATCTGTGATCTCAAATCGCTGATCTAAATCAATCAGAACCATGACGAGGGAGGAGACAGAAAATGCTAACACGCGAACAAGCTACCGCGAAGATTCTTGCGGCAAAACAGAAGAGCAAACTGACCTGGGAACAGATTGCCAAGGGGGTCGGGCGTCACAAGATCTGGACGACTGCCGCGCTGCTCGGGCAGCATCCCATGTCCGCAGAAGAGTCGGAAAGCGTAGTCAAAATCCTGGGATTTGCGGAGGGTGAGGCCCAAGAGGTGTCGTCGGCGCTCCAGGAGTTTCCCATGAGAGGCTCCCTGGATAGCGCGGTGCCCGTGGACCCGACCATTTACAGGTTCTATGAGCTCATTCAGGTTTACGGCCCGACGATCAAGGCGTTGATCCATGAGGAGTTCGGCGACGGCATCATGAGCGCAATCGATTTTGACATGGAGCTTAAAAGAAAAGAGGACCCCAAGGGCGACCGGGTCGTCGTTACCCTGAACGGAAAATTTCTACCGTACAAAAAGTTTTAGCTCCTCCATCGGGGATGGTTGAAATCCCTCGCCCCTTCGGCGGCGCTCAAGGCATGCTTCAGGCGAAGTATGTTGCGCGATGTCTCCAAAGGAGACAAGTGAGATCACCCTCGCCCGCTTTGCGGGAGAGGGCAGGGGTGAGGGTTCGAATGCGTTGCCCCCTCACCCTAACCCTCTCCCCCACGAAGACGTGGTGGAGAGGGAAAGTTTATTGTCGGCTTCGAGCTGACAGCTATTGAACCCCTCGTCTCGCAGGCGATGGTTGTTCAGCTTCTTCTAGCCCCACGGCCGCTCCTGCGCCACGTTCTGTCCGGCGATCTTGCCCGCGACGAAACATTCGGTGATGTTGCCCGCTTCTCGATAGAGATGGCCGTAGATCGAGCTGATCTCGCCGGCGATTCTCTTGTGAGCGCTTGGACATAGAATCAAGCGGCGGCAAAGGCCTATGCAGCCCGACCGACGCCCTCTGAATTGGCCCCACCGTTCTGTCAGGTATAGTGGTGCAATACTGGATTCATTGACAAGTTATTGATTGGAGGAGT
>JACPFE010000784.1 GCA_016183145.1 Deltaproteobacteria bacterium
AACGCGGAAGAATCGTTTAACCGATTCTTCGACACGGATCGACCGACCCACCCCGAGTTAGCCGCTTTTGCCTTTGATCCGAGAAACGCCGGGGGTAGCGCCGGTGATTCATGCACGCCTGGCACTCACTGTCCGCTCTGTAAATTCCCCACCCATTCTTTCGAACCGCAGCCGGACCGGCTCGGCGACGACGTGCTCGCGGCCATCAAGCGAGATTTCGAAAACTGGATGCCGTCCATGGGACTTTGCGCGCAATGCGCCGATCTGTACCGGGCGAGCTGGCTTTCGCTGGCGGCGGCGAAACTCCTGCCGGGCTGGACTCCAAGCCCGACGCCGGAGCTAACCAATGGCGGCCATGAACGCGGCAGGGTCGTCGCCGGAGGAAAGTAGCCATGCGCAGTTTGGAAGAACTGTTGAATGAATCCTCTGCCAGCCATGGTCATCGCTGCGCGGGACAGGTACTAGGCGTGCGCCTGGCCATGGCCGGGTGACGCGAGGTCGGCATCGATGAACCGAAAGGATGCAAAAAGCTCGTCGTGCTCGTGGAAATCGATCGCTGCGCGACCGATGCCATTCAGGCCGTCACCGGTTGTTCGCTGGGTAAGCGAACCTTGAAATTCCTCGACTACGGCAAGATGGCGGCGACCTTTGTCAACACCGAGACGCAACATGCCGTCCGGGTTTTGGCGAAAGACGACGCCAGAGAGCTGGCCCGGCTCTACGCGCCCGGTGCCGCTACCCCTGCGGAGGCGCAAAAGCAGGCATATGCCGCGATGCCGGAAGAACTGCTTTTTTCGATCCAGCCCGCCAGGATAAACATTGCGGAGGAAAACATGCCCGGCTTTCGCGGCGTCAGAGTGATCTGCGCATCGTGCGGCGAAGGGATTAATCTCCGTCGGGAGGTTCGCGTGGGCGAGCGCACTCTATGCATACCTTGCGCGCAGAGAAGCTTGGGCTCCCATGGAGAGCTCGACGCCCGTCCGAAAGTAGTTCTCATCGTAGGCTACAAAAAAGTCGGCAAGACGACCTTGATCGAAAGACTTATTCCCGAGCTTTCAAGCCGCGGCTATAGGGTCGGCACAGTGAAACATCACCACTCGGACTTTCCCGTGGAAGTCGATGCCCAAGGCACCGACTCCTCGCGCCATCGCCGGGCGGGAGCGAGCGGCGTCGCGTTGGTTACGCCGACCGATGTCGCGCTGTTCCGTGACACACCGGGCGGCGCATCGTTAGAAGAGGTCGTGGCGGCCTTGCATGGAACCGATATCATCCTCGCCGAGGGCTTTCACCAGGCGCCCGGTCTCAAGATCGAGGTTCTGTCCGCGCCCAACGCCCAACGCCGCTGCGCAGGGGATGCTCAACTACTTGCCACGGTGGGGCCCGCAACCGGTGACGCATCGATTGCGAGCTTTGAGCCCGACGCGATCAAACCCCTGGCCGATTTCATAGAGCGAAGCGTCCTGCGGTCGCGAAGTGAGAATGTCGTGGCTTCGCGTCTAAGCACGCCACCCTTTGCCGCCGCACGCGCAGCCGTTTGACGGCCGCCTAACGCTTTCCGCGCCCACTTCTCCGTCCCCGCGCGGCGCGTTCGCTGCCGTCCCGGTTTAGCGAAAGAAAAACGATACCGCCGGGGGTTCCAGCCAGTCGTACGCCATCGTATAATCGAGAATCAAGACCGCGCCCAAAGCACCGAACCCGACGCCCTGTAATTGAATCGCGCAGCATTGTTATCGATTGTTCGCAAAATTAAGAAACCTTTGTTAACGGTTTCCAGAGGCTGAGAAAATTAGCGCTGATTTTGCGAGTAAGTAGGCGAAAAATCACTGGCACTCATATTGCGAAACCCCAAGGCAAATTGATTAGCATGGATGAATCATGATGAATCTTGAGGATCTTGTTTCTCTCTACCGCGAGCCTCTGGAAAACTCGCCGCTCGACATAGCGCGGGAGCGCAAAAAGAATCATCCCGACCGTAAATGGATTGGCTGCTATCCGGTCTATACTCCCGTCGAGCTTATTCACGCTGGCGGCATGATTCCGGTCGGCGTCATAGGCGGCGGCAATCGGTTGGAAATCGCCCATGCCGATTCTCGCTTTCAGTCTTTCATCTGCTCGATCGTCAAAAGCACACTTGAGCTGGGACTCACAGGACTGCTCGATTTTCTCAACGGCATCGTTTTTCACTCGATTTGCGACCCGGCGCGCAATCTCGGCAGCGTTTTCAAACGTAACTTTCCGAACCTGATGGTGGAATATATCCACTTCCCGCAAAACATGACTTCGCCGCACACGGTGAATTATCTGGCCGCCGAATACCACAGGCTGAAGGCGGTCTACGAGGAAGTGGCCGGGCGAGCCATTACCGACGACGACCTGCGCCGCAGTCTGGGAATCTACAACGAACAACGCCGGCTGCTGCGCGAGCTGTACGCGATCCGCGCGGAAAAACCGCAGAATGTCTCGGCGGTGGAAAGTTATATCGTCACGCGGCTGGCCACTCTGATGCCGCCGGAACAATATATCGGGATACTGAATGACGCGCTGACGACGGTGCGGCGCAGAAATGAAAAGCCCAAGGACCGAATCAAAGTCGTG
>JACPFE010000761.1 GCA_016183145.1 Deltaproteobacteria bacterium
AAAGTTGCTCGTCACCTTGTGCACAATGTCGCACGTTAAGGCACACGATAAGTCATGGTTGGTCTTCTGATTCATAGCAGCGCTTTGGTTCTTCTGACCATGTCACTTATTTCAAACGTCCGATATATCAACAATCAACAGGAAACTTGTTTTTGTCAAGTAAAATGTTTACGGGTCGATTAATACAGAGCAAACCCCAGCTTTGCTGGGGGACTCGCCTGTCTGATATAAGGTCAACAACATGTTTATAAACACATGCATTCGTCGATTGCGAGAGGCAAGAGGATGGAGTAGGTACAGACTCGGCAAGGAGGCTGGTATCACGCGGAGTCAGATAGCGAATGTGGAGCAGGGGGAAAACACCAGTCTCAATACGTTTTCACGACTTCTCCTGGCGCTGGATGTGGAAGAGGCTGTCATCGTATTAAAAGATGACGACGTGCGGATTACTCTGAAGGAAGCGCGATCTGTCAGTCGCGTAGAAATTTCTCTGTCTCAGCACCCGAAAGCGAAAGGCCGGCGATCAAAAAGCGGCTCCCGCTAGTGATCGTAGCGGCAAATCGTTGTTTCGTTGAAGCCAACGAAACCACCAGGTTTCGGCAGCGCAGATCCATGTGGATATTTCCCGCCCTGCAATGATCCAGCGATGGGCTTGTCCTCGCTGGCGCTCGGAATCTCAGATCGAAGATTGCAGATCTGATAAATAAAGTTTGTCATTTGAGAGCCCGAAGGTAAGGCCCTCGAGCACGTCAAATCTCAACCCCTCGGTCTACCGTTTGTCATGGCTATCTCACGTTCGATCAAAAATCCGGGCTGGGCGTCAACCCTATTCGTCAATTTTTTAACGGCGGCTACGCATCTGTTAAATTTTTGACAGTGAGAATATATTTCCCGGCGGCTTTCCGCATTCCGCGATATTTCTTTCGATTCAAGTCGTTATCTGAACTTGGGGGCGGCAAAAATGTTCACGGCATATCGTTTGCTCCAGGTCGCTGGCGATCGATTTACAGTCGTGGCAGCGGAAGGAGCATCGATGCAGCTCGAAATCGCCCAGCCGTTCACTCAAAAGCCGCACGTCGTAGTCGCGCCAGCCAATCCGTTGATTGGTAACAGCGCGCGAATGCGGGTCGTTCACGCGTTGATCGCCAAGCTTGCAAACAGTAAATCCACCGTTTTGATCACCGGCGAAAGCGGCACCGGGAAGGAACTCGCCGCTCGGGCCATCCACGAAAGTAGCCCGCGACGAGGCGAGTCCTTTGTCCCGGTCAACTGCGGCGCGATCCCGGAAGAACTTCTGGAAAGCGAACTCTTCGGCCATGTGCGCGGGGCTTTTACCGGCGCCGTCAACGCGCGCCAGGGCCGTTTTCAGCTCGCCAACGGCGGCACGCTGTTCCTCGATGAGATCGGAGAAATGAGTCCCAAGCTGCAAGTGAAGCTCTTGCGCGTGCTTCAAGAACGGCAATTCGAACCCGTCGGCAGCGATCATACGGTGCAGGTCGATGTGCGCGTGGTAGCGGCGACCAACCGAGATCTACAGGTGGCGGTTCGGGAAGGTAGATTCCGCGAGGATCTGTTTTACCGTTTGAACGTACTGCCGCTGGAGCTGCCCTCGTTGCGCGCGCGCGAGGGGGATACCGCGCTCTTGATCCGTCATTTCTTAAAGCTTCACGGCCGAAGAAAAGGCAAGCCGATCCTGGAAGTCGATCCTGCGGCGATGGCTTTGTTGGAGCGTTACGATTGGCCGGGCAACGTGCGGGAAGTTGAAAATCTGGTCGAGCGGCTCGTGGTGCTGAACGAAGACGGGGTTATCCGCGCCGGCGACCTGCCCGATTACGTCGCCACCAACTCGGTGCCGCACCATCAAAAGACCGCGGAAGTCTCCCTGCCACATCAGGGTGTGGATCTCGACGGCTTTCTTGAACGGATCGAAAACGGCTTCATCCAGCAGGCTTTGGAGCGCTCCCGCGGCAACAAGACGCTGGCGGCGGAGCTGCTGAAGTTAAACCGGACGACGTTTATCGAACGGTTGCGCAAAAAAGGGATGCTGCAGCCGGTACGCCGACCGTCGCTGCCCGCCGAAGCTGTCGGAAAGATGACGGACAATAGCATTTCTTTGACAGCATCGGATTCTAACCTATGGAACCCCAGCGCTTTTGCGTATGCGGACGGCGAGAAAATCGCCAATGTGTCATCGTAGTAGCACTCTCGCGCGCTGGCATATGGCTTGCTCCACAATGGGATTTTGGCGCGAGCATTAAATCTCAGGGGAACTAGGAGGTACAAAATGCTGATGCCAATCATCCAACCGGAGGAGAATGTTCAGTCCCTCAAGGGTCTCATCGGCTGGTTCCATCAAAGCAGCGACGGACTGATTCAGGAATATCGCCGTCTCGAAGCGCGGGCGGATTCCCTCAAACGGCAGTTGGAGGCCAAGCACCAAGAGCTTGAGGTCAGCCTGCGCGATCGGGAGGAGGCGCGGGCCTATCTGCTCTCGGTCCTGGAAAGTCTCAAGGCCGGCGTGTTGGTGCTGGACTTTGAGCTCAGGCCTACCTTGGTCAATCGCCGCCTGACCGAGCTGGTCGGTATCGTCGATGACGAACGGGCCGTGCAGCTCTTGGGGCGCAAGCTGGCGGACAGCCTGCTCGGCCGGGATAAACAATTTCTGCCGCTCGAATGCGAAAAGGTCGTTCAAGGGCCCGGCGGCACCATGACTCCGGTTCATTTCATTGTTTCAGAAGTAGCCACCGGCAGGGAGACCAGCGACTACTTAATCGTTTTTCAGGACATCACGACGCTCAAGCGACTCGAGGCGGAAGCGGCGCGCACGCGCCGGTTGGCTTCCCTCGGCGTCATGGCCTCGGAAGTGGCGCACCAGGTTCGCAGCCCACTCGGCGGCATCGAGCTTTACGCTTCCCTACTCAAGGAAACCTCCGAAGGCGATCCCCGGCGATTGGCCGGCGAAATCCTCAGCGCCGTCCGTCGGTTGTACACCACGCTTTCCCATTTGCTGTCATTTGCCGCGGAGCCTACCCTTGCCGGCGACGTGTTGTCCGTTTCGGCCCTAATGAAAGATTTGATTCAGGATTGCATGCCTCTGTTTAACGACCCGTTATGGTCGGTAGTTTTTGACATCCAAGCTGATTTACCGCCCATTTTGGGGGACCGCGGGTTGCTGGTGCAGGCGCTATTGAATTTGCTTGTCAATGCGCGAGAAGCGATGGCGGACGGCGGCCGTGTTCAGGTGAAAGTGCAACTGTCGCCCTTCTCGACGCTCAACGGCCAGATCCACCGGGCCGTGGAAATAAAAGTGATCGATGAGGGCTGTGGCATCCCGCCGGAACACCGCGAGCGCATCTTCGATCCATTTTTCACCACCAAGCGCCAGGGCACCGGGCTGGGTCTCGCCTTCACCCACAAGATCATCAGCGCCCACCGCGGCTCCATCGACATTGCGCCGGGGACCGAGCGCGGCTGCGAATTTACCGTCTGTCTACCCGCGGCCGAGGAGATTGAAAGATGACTCAAAAGCGAATCGTTATAGCGGACGACGACCCGACGATGCGCTCGGCGCTCGGCGAGGCGCTCAGTAACGCCGGTCACGACGCGGCGGTTTTTGCCGACGGCGAGGAGGCCGAACGGCACCTCAAGCAATGCGGCGCGGACTTGGCGATCAGCGACGTGCGCATGCCGGGTCTCGGCGGGCTCGAATTGTTGAAACGGTTTCCCAACATTCCTTTCATAATGATCAGCGGCTTCGCCACCGTGCCCGAAGCGGTCGAGGCGATGAAGGTCGGCGCCTACGATTTCGTCGTCAAGCCGTTCTCTTACCGCGAGCTGATTCCGCTGGTGGAAGCCGGGCTGTCCCGGCGGGGCGCCAACGAGCCCGAGGAAAAACCGGACGGCGACTTCGTGACGGCGCATCCGCGCATGCAGGCGCTGCTCGAATTCGCCCGGCAGGTGGCCAAATCCCATGCTTCGATTCTGGTCCAGGGTGAAAGCGGCAC
>JACPFE010000748.1 GCA_016183145.1 Deltaproteobacteria bacterium
CTCGTTCACCCGCTTCTCAAGAAGCTCGACCTGCTCGAGCGCGCTGGTGAGCGCGCGCTGCACCGGGTCGGGCAGGTCGGCTGCGCTGAGGTCGATAATCGCTTTGCCTGTCGGCGTGTGCCTCGCCTCGATCTTCACGACTTTGCCCGGAATACCGACCACCGTGGAGTGCGGCGGTACCGAGGCGACCAGTACGGAGCCGGCGCCCACCCGGCTGTGGCGACCGACGGTCACCGGCCCGAGGACCGCCGCGCCGCTGAAGATCGTCACCGAGTCCTCAATGGTGGGGTGGCGCTTGATGCGTTGTGTCGAGGTGCCGCCGAGGGTGACGCCCTGGTAGATCGTCACGTCGTCGCCGATCTCGCTCGTCTCTCCGATCACCACGCCCATGCCGTGATCGATGAAAAAACGCCGGCCGATTTTCGCCCCGGGATGGATCTCGATGCCGGTGAGAAAGCGGCCGACGTGGCTCACGAACCGCGCCAGCGTGGTGAGGCGGCGCTGCCAGAGCCAGTGCGTCAGCCGGTGAATCAAAATCGCGTGAAAGCCGGGATACGCAAGCGCCACTTCCCACACCGACCGCACCGCCGGGTCGCGGTGAAAAACGGCCTGGATGTCCTCTTTCAAAGTCTCAAACATCTCGCTCCGTGCACCTAGTGGAGTGTCTCACGCTGTTTGTAGTTTATCCCAAGCGGCCTTAGTCGTCATTCCCGCGCAAGCGGGAATCCAGCGGCCCTTCGAAGTCCTGGATTCCGGCTCGCCCCCCGCTTTCGCGGGGGTTGGCCGGAATGACGAATAAATAAGTGTCCCGATTTAAGAGACACTACACTAGAGAGGCGAAAGGTAAAGCATCTCCTCACTCCCTGCTCCTCGCTCCCTACTCCTCACTCCTTACTCCTGACTCCTTACTCCTGACGCCTTACCCCCTCGCGTGCTTCGCGTCCTTGTAAAGTTTGTAATCAATGCTATCCACCAGCGCTTGCCAGCTCGCCTCGATGACGTTATGGGAAACGCCGACGGTGCCCCAGCGATCTTTCCCGTCCCCGGACTCGATCAAGACGCGCACCGAAGCGGCAGTGCCTTCGCCGGAGGAAAGCACCCGAACTTTGTAGTCCAAGAGCTCGACGGTTTTTAACGCCGGATAGAATTTCGTCAGCGCCCGCCTAAGCGCCTGGTCCAGCGCGTTCACCGGCCCGTTGCCCATCGCCGCCGCGTGCTCCATCTCACCATCGACCTCGACCATGATCGTCGCCTCGGAAATCGGCGCCTCCCCCTCCTTGCGCTTTTCGTCGATCACGCGGAATCCCACCAGCTTGAAGTTCTTCCGCTTCTTTCCCAGCGCCTCCTGAATCAACAACTCGAAGGAGGCCTCGGCCGCCTGGAACTCATAGCCCTGGCCTTCGAGCTCTTTGGTGCGGCGCAGAATGTCATGGATCGCCTCGCCCTTGTCCTTCAAATCGATGCCGTACTCTTTGCCCTTGTAGACGATATTACTCCTGCCGGAGAGATCGGAGACCAAAACTCTTTGCCGGTTGCCGACCAGTTCGGGGTCGATATGCTCGTAGGTCTCGCGGTTCTTAAGCACGCCGGCGACGTGCAGCCCGCCCTTGTGAGCAAAAGCGCTGTCGCCGACATAGGGCTGGCGCTTATTGGGCTGGAGGTTCGCCAACTCGTAAAAGAATTGAGAGACTTCGCGCAGTTTTTTCAACTGCGCCGGCGTCACGCACTTTTTTCCCATTTTCAATTGTAAGGTGGCGATCGCCGAGATCAGATTCAAGTTACCGCAGCGCTCGCCGAACCCGTTGACGGTCCCTTGCACCTGGGTGACCCCCACCTCGACGCCGGCCAAAGTATTGGCGACCGCCAGCTCGCTGTCGTTGTGACAGTGGATGCCCAGGGGCGTCTTGATCACCCGGTTGACTTGGGTCAGCGCCTCGCGCACCTCGCCGGGCAGGCGCCCGCCGTTGGTCTCGCACAGCACGATCCAGTCCGCGCCGCCTTGCTGCGCCGCCTTGAGACACTCCAGGGCATAATCCGGATTGGCGCGAAAGCCGTCGAAGAAGTGCTCCGCGTCGAAAATCACTTCATCGACCCGCCGTTTGATATAGGCGATGGAATCGGCGATGATTTCCAGGTTGGCCTTCTGGCTGATGCGCAGATCGTCGCGCACGTGGAGATCCCAGGCCTTTCCCACCAGCGTGACCACCGGCGTATCGGCGTCCAGCAAAACTTTCAGATTGAAATCCTGCGACGGCTTGGCGCCGGGTTTGCGCGTGGTGCCGAAGGACGCGATTTTCGCGTTTTTGAGCTTGAGCTTTTTCACCTGCTTAAAAAAATCCGCGTCCCGCGGGTTGGAGCCCGGGTATCCACCTTCGATATAGTCGATACCCAATTCTTCGAGCTTCTCGGCGATGCGCAGCTTGTCCTCCAGAGTGAAGGAGACATCCTCCGCCTGGCAGCCGTCGCGCAAAGTCGTATCGTAAAGCAAAACGTCCTTCATACATTAGCCTGTTTCTCGACGAACGCGTCGTGCAGCACCCGCACCGCCAGGTCGCCGCCACCCCGGCGTGGGTGCGCATGCCGACCCCGACCACGGATACTTTGGCGATATCGGTATCGACCTTGACGCCTTTGGCCTGGACCGCCGGCGCGGTTTTTTCCACGATGGCGAGCGCCTTTTTGTGATCCGCCTTGGGCACGGTGAAAGTCAAATCCGTGGTGCCGTCCTCGCTGGCGTTCTGAATGATCATGTCGACGACGATGTGGGCGTCGGCGATGGGGCCGAAAATCTGCGCCGCCAGCCCGGGGCGGTCCGGCACCCGCTGCAAGGTGATCTTCGCGTCGTTTTTGTCGCAGGCCACGCCGGAAACCAATACGTCGTTCATACTCGCCTCCTCATCGACCACCCAGGTCCCCTCGGCGCCGCTGAAGGTCGAGCGGACATGGACGGGAACTGAATATTTCTTGGCGAACACCACCGAGCGGATCTCCAGCACCTTGGCGCCGGTGCTGGCCATCTCGATCATCTCGTCGTAGGAGATGCGCGCCAATTTTCGCGCGTTCGGGCAAATGCCCGGGTCGGTGGTAAAAACCCCTTCGACATCCGTGTAGATCTCACAGGCGGCGGCGTTGAGAAACGCCGCCAACGCCACCGCGCTGGTGTCCGAGCCGCCGCGCCCCAGAGTCGTGATGTTGTCATCCTCATCGACGCCCTGGAAGCCCGCCACAACGACGATTTCGCCGTTTTTCAACGATTCGACAATCTTCGTCGAGTCGATGTTTCTAATATGCGCCTTGCCGTAGGCATTGTCCGTCTCGATTCGCACTTGATGCCCCAAGTAGGAGCGTGCCGGCTGGCCCAATTCCTTGAGCGCCAGGCTCAATAGCGCCACCGAAACCTGTTCCCCCGAGGCGAGCAACACGTCTTTCTCGCGCTCATCGGGAATCTCGGCTATCTGATTGGCCAGAGCGATCAGCCGGTTGGTCTCTCCCGCCATGGCGGAGACGACCACGACCAAGTCGTTGCCCGCCTGCTTGGCCGCGCACACCTTCGCCGCCACCTGCTTGATGCGCTCGATGGTGGCGACGGAGGTGCCACCGTATTTTTGAACTAGTAGGGACATGCGCTTCCGTTCAAAGTTCAAGGCCTGCCCTGAGCTTGGCGAACGGGTTCAACGTTCCGCAAACCGAGGCCGGTTCAAGCCTTAACCTTGAACCTTGAACGTGGAACTTTGAACTCTGCCAATAATCTTTCATACCTTTCGCCGTGAGCGATAAAATTCAA
>JACPFE010000749.1 GCA_016183145.1 Deltaproteobacteria bacterium
AACAGGAGAATTCCCCTCTCCACCACGTCTTCGTGGGGGAGAGGGCTAGGGTGAGGGGGTCTTATGGGCGAGGGTGATTTTGCTTCTTACCTTTGGAGGCATCGCCCAACGTACTTTGCCTCAAACGGCTCCGCTCATCGGCGACACCCGCGCGGCGGGCGCACGGCGCGCCTTCCATTCGATGGCAATAAAGATGAGGCCCAAGGCACCGCCGCCGATGTTTAAAGCCTCGCTGTAGTGGATCGGACCGATCGGCGGAACGATCAGCGCCACTCCCGCGATCGTTAAAACCAACCGCCACATCAACCCTACCGGTCGAAAAAGAAAACCCGTAAAGGCGATTGCCAGTAGCGCCGTGCCGGCCAACGCCGTGGTCACGGCGAGCGTGACCTCGAGGAATGAGCCGATCAAAAGCAAGGACGGGGAGTAAACGAATATAAAAGGCACGATGTACGCCACGGCGCCCAAACGCATCGCCTCGAAGCCGGTTCGCATGGGAGAAGCTCCGGCAATGGCAGCGGCGGCGTAGGCAGCCACGCAAACCGGCGGCGTCAAGAGCGATAGCATGGCAAAGTAGAAAAGGAAAAGGTGCGCCGCAATCGGTAGAATGCCCAACTGCGTCACCGCCGGACCCAGCAGTGTGGCAACGATGACATAGACAGCGACGGTTCCCATCCCCATGCCGAGCACGATGCACACCAGCGCGACCATGAGCAGCAGAGGAAAAAGCTGTCCGCCGATCATCTTGGTCATCGCCAGGGATAAGAGAAACCCCAGACCGCTCACCATAATCAGACCGACGACGATCCCCGCCGCGCTCGCGGTTACCAGAACTTCCAGAAGAACTTCGCCGGTTTCTTCCAGGATCAGATGAAAACGGCGCAGCGCCGCCCGCCCCTCGGCGCGGGTGAACGCCACGGCGATGACCGCAAGCGACCCCACTAGGCCGCACTTGCTCGGATCGAGATTCAACCAGAATAGACCGTAGATCACCACCAGTAGAGGGATGATGTAAATATGCGCCAGAGCCAAAATCGGCCCCAGCGGCGGCAGTTGCTCTCGCGCCAGACCCTTGAGTCCGAGCTTGGCCGCCTCCAAATCGATCTGTATGTAGAGGATCACGTAATAAAGCAGCGCGGGGACGAGCGCGGCCAAAGCGATCTCCCGATAGGGCTTCGCCAGAAACTCAGCCATGACGAAAGCCGCCGCGCCCATGATCGGCGGCATGATCTGGCCGCCGTTTGACGCCACCGCTTCGATGGCGCCGGCGACATGCGGCCGATAGCCGACTCCCTTCATCATCGGAATCGTGATTGGACCATCCACCGCGACGTTGGCAACGGCGCTCCCTGAAATCGTCCCGAAGAGGCTCGATGCGACCACGGCCAGTTTGGCCGGACCGCCGCGAATGCGGCCGAAGGCCCGGGTGCAAAATTGAGTGAGAAAAGTAGCGCCGCCGGTGGTGAGAAGCCCCTGCCCGAAAAGCACGAAAGCGAGCACCACCGTGCCGATGGCGTCCAGCGGTATGCCCAGGAGAGCGTCATTCGAAATATAGAGGGTGGGGAAAAGGCGATCCCAGTGGCTCGGCTTCGATCGCAAGTATCCGGGCGCGAGGTCGGCGTAGCGGGCATAAAGCAAGAACACGCCCACCAGGATTACCATCGACCAACCGAGAATGCGGCGCGCCGCTTCCACGACCAATAGAACCGCCACCAGGCCGAGCACAACCCGCTCGGCGCGGCGTTCGCCCAGCGTGTAGATCAGCTCGGGATAGAAAATCACCAGATAAGCCCCTACGGCTAGGCCGAGTAGCGAACAAACACGATCGTACCAGGGAAGCGCATCGCTCGCTCGGTTGCGCGCCGCCGGGATCGAAAGGTAAACGGCGCCGAGCGTAAGCGTCAGAAGAAAAGCGAGGTACTGTTGGCGCAGGATAACCAGGCCGAAAAATAGGTGGACGTCGAGAAGGTAGAAGGCGCCGCTCGCTGGCAACGCGCGCAAGAAGAACCGCTGCGCCACTCCCGCCGGGCCGCGCAAACGCCGGAACCTGGTGCCGCCTTCGTCCACGCCGCTTCAGTCTTAGCGCTTCTCCAGCTCGCGCTGGAGTTTTTCCATGTCGGCAGACCAGACTCCCTTGTCGCGGAAGAACTTGATCGCCCCGGCGTGAAAAGGAACCGCGGCGGCGGTGGAAACCATCCGCTGTCGATTCCAGGATTGCATTCGCGGCGTCACCTTGCGCAGCTCGTCGTTATGTTCCCAAAGCACATTCAAGACCGCCTGGACAACTTCGTCAGGCAAGTGCGCGGCAACGACGACGCAAATATCCTCGCTCTGCACGGGCACGTCCTCTACGACTCCCACCGCCGCGCCTTTCTTCACGACCATCATATAGGTGCCGGGATTGAAAGCGGCCATTCGCTTGAGGCTCTCCGGCGTATTGCGGATCGGCACCAGCCGGACACCGCCGCGGATACGGGCATTGGCTTCCTGCACCGCCGGCGCGCCCACCGAGTGCCAAAGCACATCGGTGCGCCCTTCGAGAAAGATGCGCTGGTTTTCGTTTAACTCGGCCACGGGCACCTTGACGACGTCATCCCAGCTAAGACCGCCGGTGACCAGATTAGCCCCGGCGGTGTAATGGATGATCGGCAGGCCGGCCCAGCCGCTGGGGACGCGCTTGCCCTTGAGGTCGGCAGTCGTCTTAATCGGAGAATCCAGCGGCGCCCAGAACGCCAAATGCATCGGCGCCCCGATCATCAACAGCCGAATGCTGGGATAGGCCCGGCGGTGCGAACCGATGCCGCGAAAGGCGGTCGCGCCGTCGCTGCCCACGATCACTCCGAACTCCATTTCACCGTCGTTCATGGCCGGCAGCCAGGCGGGCGGCCCGGGATGCGGCCGCACGATCATAGTGATCGGGGATTTTCCCGAAACCACTTTGGCCACGGCGCTGCCGTCCGCGTGAAATCCGCTGCCGGTGGCATGGGTCGCGATTACGACGGATTTGGGTAATGGCTTGGCCTCAGCGGCGCCGGCACCGCTCGGACGAAACGCGCAGGCGAATATCGCGATCAGCACCAGCCCGGCCGGTTGAGTCAAGACGTACGGCCAACGTTCGTGGTTGCTCATTTCATCACCTCAAATAATTATTCTAAGACACGGCTCAAGAATCTTGGAACGACCTCTAGGGATCGGCATATTACCGGAGGAACTCTTTTGTCAAGGCAAAAAATTTGCCGGATCATTTTCCCCGGGCCGGTGGTGAGGTCGCACACAAAATCGGCGCCGGCCGGGTGGCTATTTTCTCTCACTTACGCTATGAAAATCCAAGTTAGATACTTAAAACACCTATGACTCAAGTTCGTTTCGTCGATACCACGCTGCGCGATGGCCAACAGAGCCTCTGGGCGTACGGCATGAGAACCGGGATGATGGTTCCGGTCGCCGAGCAGATGGATGCGGCCGGCTTCGAAGCGATCGAGCTGGGCGGGCCGGTGGAGCTGCCGAAATGCGTGCGCGAGCTACGCGAAGATCCCTGGGAGCGCTACCGGCTGATCATTCCAAAATTCAGAAAAACGCCGCTCAGACTCATTCACGGCACGCGCAGCGGCTTCGCCATCTACCCCCACGCCCTGCACCAGCTTTACGATACCTGCATGGCGAATGCCGGGGTCACCGAGGTGCGAATGTCCGATTCTTGGAACGACCCCGCCGACTGGGCCTGGCGCGTCCAACAAGCGAAGAACGCCGGCCTCAAGCCGATCATCAATCTTATCTACACCGTCTCGCCGCGCCATACCGACGAGCACTACGCGCAAAAGATCCGGGATGCGATCGCCCTGGGCATCTACCGAATCATCCTCAAAGACCCCGGTGGCATCCTCACTCCCGAACGCACAAAAACGCTGGCTCCGGCCGTGCTCGCCGCCGCCGGCGGCACGACGGTAGAATTGCACACCCATTGCACGACCGGGCTTGGCACGCTGTGCTGCCTGGAAGCGATCAAAGCGGGCATGACGAACGTCAACACGGCGATTCCGCCGCTCGCCGACGGTTCGTCGAATCCGTCGATATTCAATGTCGCGATGAACGCGCGCGCACTCGGCTACCGGACGCTGATCGACGAAGCGCCGCTCCGTGCGGTGGCGAAGCATTTCACCGCCTGCGCCAAGCAAGACGGCCTGCCCATCGGCAAAACGCCGGAATACGACTATGCGCAGTACGTGCACCAAATTCCCGGCGGCATGATCTCCAACCTGCGCCATCAGTTGAGCCGCGTCGGCATGGAAAACAAAATTGACGAGACGCTCGAAGAGGCGGCACAGGTGCGCGCCGAGTTCGGCTACCCGATCATGGTCACGCCGCTGTCGCAGTTCGTCGGCAGCCAGGCCGCCATCAACGTCATCGTCGGCGCTCGTTACAAAGAAGTCACCGATCAGACCATCGAATACGCCATGGGCATCTGGGGCAAAGAAGGCGCGGTCTACATGGACGCCAACGTGAAAGACAAAATTTTGAATCGCCCGCGCGCCAAGGAGATCGCCGAACGGCCCCACCCGACCGATTCGCTGCAAGACCTGCGCCGGAAATACGGCGGGCACGGAGTATCGGACGAAGAGGTCTTGCTGCGCTTCTTCACCAGCAAGGAGGACGTCGACCGGATGCACGCCGCCGGACCGTGGCGGAGCTACTCGGCCAACGGCAACCCGCTCTTGAATCTGGTCGCGGAACTGTCCAAGCAAACCGATCGCAGTAGCATTTTTATTCAAAGGCCGAATTTCTCGGTCCGCCTGGAAAAACGGCTGGGTTAAAGCACGGCGGCAAAACCAATTGAGGAGACTCATGGCGCGCGTTCCATTACTCGAAGAAAAAGACCATCCCGAACTGGCCGAAACGATCGCCAGGATCAAAGGCGCGCGCGGCGGGCGGCTGATCAACATCTACCGCTTGATGCTGCACAGTCCGGCGCTGGCGAACGCCTGGTTCGACTTGAATCAAGCCGTGCGCTACGGCACCGAGATCGACGGCCAGAGCCGCGAGCTGGCGGTGATCCGCGTGGCGATCCTGAACGACGTCGAGTACGTCCAGCAAGCGCACGGGCCGGCCTACGCTCTAAAGGAGGGACTCACGCCGGAGCAAGTTGCCGCCGTGGCGAATTGGCCGCCGTCCAAACTCTTCAGCGAACCGCAGCGCGCCCTGCTCGCCTACACCGACGCGATGACGCGGGACATCGATGTGCCGGATGATGTGTTCGGTGGCGTACGGAAGTATTTCAGCGAGCGGCAAACTGTGGAACTGACGATGCTGATCGGCGCCTACAACATGCTTACGAGATTCTTAAAAGCGCTCAAGGTTGATCCGGAACCACCGGCAGGTCGACGCCTTTAAAGAGATCCCCTCGCCCGCTTCAGCCTGAGGCTGATCCGTCCTCTGGCGGATGCGGGAGAGGGCTAGGGTGAGGGTTCTTCTGCTCCACGCGCCCTCACCTCAATCCTCTCCCAAAGGGAGAGGACGTATGAATACAAGATCGCCATTATGGCAACATCCCCCCGCTCCATCTTCGTCGTCGAAAACGATTCCTTTCTTCGTCTGATCCAGGTCGTCCTCGATCCAACGGCGCCGCCGGAGCGCGTCGAAGCCATCGCTCATTTCTCCAAGCATGATCTGCCGGATTTTCGCGGCTGGTGCGCCAAGATCCGCTCCCGGGTGTCCGCTCTGTATCCGGCGGAAGTTCGCCTCGTCGACAATCAGGCCGCTCTGCTCGGCAATCTTTCCGGCGCTGCCGTCGTCGTGGTCGAGGAATTGACCGTCGGCGCAGTGGAGATCGCCGCCGCTGGCGGCTCGCTCAAGTGCGTTCAAAAGTACGGCTTTACCACGCGCAATATCGATCACGCCGCATGTGACAAAGTGGGAATTCAAGTTTTAACGCTCAGGCGGCGCGCCAATATCGCCACCGCCGAGCATGGACTCGCGCTGATGCTCGCGCTGGCACGCCAGGTCACGCAGAACGCCAATCTCGTCAGCGTCGAGCAATTACGGGCCGCAGGCTACGAGCCCACGACGTACGACCGCGCACACACGCCCAACGGCAACTGGGCGCGCATTCCGAGACTCGTCACTCTATACGGAAAACAACTTGGTATCGTCGGCCTCGGCGAGATCGGGCGCGAGTTGGCCCAGCGCGCCGCCGCCCTGGGCATGCCTATCGTGTACACGCAGAGAACCCGGCTGCCGAATGAAACTGAGCAGCAATGTCATGCGACCTACGTCACGCTGGAAAAATTGCTCGCGACCTCCGACTTCGTCAGCTTACATCTTCCGCGCGGACCCCAGACGGTTAACTTTATCGGCCGCCGCGAGCTGGCGCTCATCAAACCCGGAGCGTTCTTGATCAACGTGTCACAACCGCAGCTCGTCAACCGCGAGGCATTGCGCGATGCGCTCGCTTCGGGCCGATTGGGCGGTTACGGCCTCGACACATTTTACGAGGAGCCGGGCGACGCCGACGATCCGCTGCTCAAGTTCCGCAACGTCATCATCACTCCCCACCTCGGCGGCTCACCGCGGCAGAATTGGCTCGCCGACATAGAAGAACTACTGCTGAACCTCGCCCGGACGCTGGGTTACGGCTAACCAAAAGTATTTGAAATCCGGAAACGAAGAAGAGATCGGAAAAACCATATCTCCCGCAAAGCATGTCCTGAGCGACGCCGAAGGGGCGCAAAGGACCATTATTCAAAGCACGAAATCCGAAGGACGAAACTCGAAACAAATTCAAATGTTCAAAAAAAACAGAAAATTCTAAATAACTTCAATCTGGATTCGGGGTTTTGGATTTTCTTCGGTTTTGGGTTTATTTGGTTGCGGTTTGTTTCGGTCCGCGGGGCTTCTTTAGATATTCGGATTTCGGATTTTGTTTCATTGCTGCGTTGGCGGGATAAATTTTCCTGCAGTCGTTCTGCTCAACATTTCCAAGGTAAGTATCTAGGCGCCTAAAACAATTATCGCCCGCCGTAGCCCGTTCGGCGGTGCGCGTTAACCCAATCCAGAATCACGCGATTGGTTTCCTCCGTGGCCTGCCAGAAAAAGCCGTGCGATTGGCCTTTGAGGACTTTCATCTCGGCGCCGGGAATTCGCTCGGCCAGCACTTTCGCTTGGCCCATGTGATTGCTACCGGCAGTGTCCGCATCGCCGATGAGCACCAAGGTCGGCGCCTCGACGTCGCCGAGGCGATGCGTGCCTTCGAAATTATGCCTCGCGATGCACAGATGGATGAACTGCGGGAGCTTGGCGTGGGTCGCCCAGGCGAGCTTGAAAAACTCCTTGACCTCCTCGGGGTGCCGGTCACGATACTCTTTCGTGAAAAACGCATCCGACTCGCAGATCTCATGGTGAATATATTTTTCAAATCCCATCTCCACCAAGCCGAGCACCAGCCGATGAGGCAACCCGGTAACGCAATCCGGTCCCGACCGCGCCGCCGGCCCAGATCCGCTCGCCGCCATGATCAGGCTTTTAACTCGCCCCGGGAAGTTTTGCGCGAGCGACAAAGCGATGCGGCCGCCCATCGAGTGGCCGATCAGATGAGCGGACTGAATCTGCAAATGATCCATCAGCGCGACTATGTCCAAAGCCATCTGCTCGATGGTGTAGACGCCTTGCGCGGCAACCGACCGGCCGCAGCCGCGCGGATCGTGAAAAATAATGTTAAGCGACTCCGCCAGCGGCATCTGCGACGGCTTCCACACCTCGCCGGAAAAGGCGGTGGAAGGCACGAAGATCAGCGGCTCGCCTTGGCCGTGGGACTCGTAGTAGAAATCGACACCCGTAGGGAGTTTAACGTTCGGCATAAGTTTCTACCTTTCGAAGGGAAACATCGTCAAATCGAAGTGTGTCGTCGTTGCCCCTCGCTTCTTCCGCGTATTGCTCCTTCCCCCTCGACGGGGGAAGGCAGGGATAGGGGTGTTAACCCGGAACTCGAAACCCGAAACTATTCGTTCGCCAACCAACACACCGCGGCGATCTCGCTCAGCTCCCGCCGCAATTTCGTCCACGACGCGCCGCCGTCGTCGCTGCGGTAGAGATAACCATACCGGCTCGCGGCGAAAATGATGTTCGGATCGTCGGAATTCGTGCCGAACGTCCACATCGTCGAGTTCGGCTCCACCGGCAACGGCAAAAGCTTCCAGCTCTTGCAGAAATCTTCCGATTGCGCGATAGCGCCGGACGATCCCGGCGTAAAATCGCCGAAGCTTAGAAAGATCCTTTGCGAATTTCCCGGATCCACCGCGATGCCGCGCAGATAGTTTTCTTTTCGCGGATACTCCCAGGGCAGGCATTGCTGCATGTTGCGCGGCTCCCAGCTTGCGCCGTTGTCCGTGCTCGCGTAAATCTCGCGATTGGCCACGATGAATACTGTCCGCGGCGGGCCGGCGGTCACGGCAACGTTATGAATGTCGCGGCGTCCCGTAACTTCTACCAGGCTCCAGGTGTCGCCGCCGTCGCTGCTGTGGCGCGCCCCGTCCACTTCCAGCCCCACCCAGACATGATTGGGCTCCACCGGATCGACCACGATACCCGTGACCCTCGGCGTACCGACCGCCTCGCACTCCTTCGCCGCTTCCACCGGCCGCTGCTCCCAACTCCGGCCGCCGTTCCGAGAGCGAAAGAGCATCGCCGGCGTCGGCGTGCCGGTGCCAACGAACATGTTGTCCGGATTCACCGGATCGAATGCGATCGCCCAGAGATAATGCGGATTGAGCGCCGAGTTAACGT
>JACPFE010000101.1 GCA_016183145.1 Deltaproteobacteria bacterium
CGAGGGTTCGAAGATGATTGCGCTGATATGCTGGTCGGGCAGCATGGTTGCCTGCCGGTTCCATTTGCCGCCCTGCTTTACGAAGGAAAAGATACCTTTGACCGTGCCGACGAGCAGCTTTTCCGTCGCCGTTTCACCGCTCGTCAGCGACTGCCCCCCGGGCGATAGACAAACAAACATAATGCCTCCTTTCGACTTTACCTGACTGTCAATTGGAATCTCGAATCGATATGCGACGAACTCAGGGGCCTACTCTACTGAAGGTATTGCCATGTCGTCAAGATAGCGGATCGAGGCGGTGATTCGGAGTTGACAGGCTTA
This sequence comes from Deltaproteobacteria bacterium, assembly GCA_016183145.1. Lineage (GTDB taxonomy): Bacteria > Desulfobacterota > Binatia > UBA9968 > UBA9968 > JACPFE01. The sequence continues at coordinate 322 of JACPFE010000101.1, forward strand.
GGCCGTTGCAAGTAAGTTACGACAACTGAACGTCAGGAGGTCCAACTATGATGACCGTGATAGTGCGAAAGCGTTTTCAACTGGCGGCCGTGGTCGGTGTGATCGCAATTGCGCTTGCGACGATCCCGGCGCGGGCGCAGGTAAAAACCAGGCTCTCCATCGCCACCGGCGGCACCGGAGGTGTTTACTACCCGCTTGGCGGCGGCATGGCTGCGCTGATCTCTAAAAATATTCCCAACACCGAAGCGACGGCTGAGGTAACCACCGCTTCAATCGATAACGTAAAGCTGCTCCATGCCAACCGCATCGGTATGGCGCTCTGTCTTCCCGACACCGCTTGGGATGGCTACAGCGGCCAGATCAAGGGCTTCAAGGAAAAAGCAAACATTCGAACTTTGATGGCGCTCTATTCCAACTTCATGCATTTCGTCGCAGCGGAAGGCGCTGGCATCAAGTCAGTGGCCGATCTTAGAGGCAAGCGGGTTTCCACCGGCTCGCCCGGTTCCGGCACCGAACTCAAAGGGCTTCGAGTCATGGAAGCCTACGGGCTTACTCCCAAGGATTTTAAAAGCCAGGATCGCCTCGGCGTGGCGGAATCCGCGGGCGCGCTGAAGGACCGCAAGATCGACGCTTTCATCTGGGACGGCGGATTACCTACCGCCGCGGTGCTCGACGTCGCGGCGACACCGGGAATCAAGATCAACATCATTCCGCACGCTGACGCGGTTCCAAAAATGGTCGCGAAATACGGCCCGCTCTATTTTGTTAGCAATATTCCCAAAGGCGTGTACAAAGGCATCGATGAAGATATCCCCGTGGCGGCCGCGACGAATCTTTTGATCGTCAACGAAAAGATGGATGAAAATCTCGCTTACCAGATTACAAAATTGTTGCTCGAACACACCGCCGAGCTGGTCGCCGTGCACAAAGCGGCGAGGGAAATCAGTTTAAAGAATGCCGTCCTGGGCTCGCCCCTCCCGTTCCATCCCGGCGCGCTGCGCTATTACAAAGAAAAAGGCGTCAAGGTGCCGACGGCAGCCAAATGAAAACGCAGCTCAAATCCAGCCGCAACGGTTTAGCGTCACTGTTCCTCGCCAGCGTTTTGCTTGCGCTTCTCTTTTCAGCGAAGGCCGGCGCAACGCCGCTGTGCATCCGGTTAAAAACGGATACGGGCGGGGAACGCAGCCTGCCGGTTAGAATCGGCGGCAGCATGCGCTTGAGCTTCCGCCACTCCATTTACGGCAGTCAAGTTGACGAGGTGTTTTCGCTTCGCCCCGGCGGCTTCGAATTGACGCAAGTACGTTTTGGCGAAGCACGCTTGGCGGAATTCTACGGTTATGAAATCGCTTCGCGCGATAACGACGCTTGGGTCGTCACACCGGCGCCGGTTCTCCTGTCGTCGCTGAAGCTAAATTTGAGCGCCGACGCCGTCATGTTTCTCTACTTCGATCAGTCTCCCTACGCCAAGCAGCTCGTGATCCAACCCGGCAGCGCGCTCAGCTTGGCGGTTGAATCATGTGATCAAGGCGCCAATGGCTGAAGACATTGTCGACTCTTCGCGCGTCGAAGCGGCGCAGCGATTCGTGGAGGAGGAAGAAGGACCGCGCCGCCAACTCAAAGGCGCCGTCGGAAAACTTACCTCCGCGGTCGCAGTCGGCATGTCGCTCTTGTTTCTCTACTGGGCTTGGGCGACGGTGACGGCGCAGGCGCTGCGGCTGGTCTTTCTTGGCTTCTCGTTGGCGCTGTCATTTCTCGTCTATCCAATTCATCGTGGCGCCCGCAGCGCCGGCGTGCCTTGGTACGATTGGTTTTTGATCGCCGCGAGCATTGCGGCTGTCGGCTACCCATTATGGGATTTCGAAGAGTTCATCTACCGCGCAGCGCTGCCCACGGAGCGCGACCAAATTTTCGGCGCGGTGACGATCCTGCTGGTGCTCGAAGCGACGCGGCGCACCACCGGCTGGATCCTTCCCGCCGTCGCCGTTGGTTTTCTCGCCTACGCGCGCTTCGGCGCCTATTTGCCGCCGCCCTGGACGCACCAGGGTTACGAACTGGACCGTCTGGTCGGCCATATGTACATCACGCTCGAAGGAATCTTCGGCGTCCCGCTCGACGTTGCCGCGACGTTTATTATCTTGTTTACGATCTACGGCGCGGCGCTGGAATTTTCCAAAGCTGGCGAGTTCTACGTCAATTTCTCCCTCGCCGCCACCGGCGGCAAGCCTGCCGCGGCGGGGCGAACCGTAACGCTAGCTTCATTCTTACTCGGCGGGCCTTCCGGCTCCGGCGTCGCGACCACGGTCACGCTCGGCTCGGTAGCCTGGCCGCTGCTCGCCAAAGCCGGCTATGACAAAGACTCGGCCGGCGGCCTGCTCTCGGCCGGCGGCATCGGCGCGATCATCTCGCCGCCGGTGCTCGGCGCCGCCGCATTTTTGATCGCCGAGTTTTTAAAAATTTCCTATCTCGAAGTACTCGCCATGGCATCGATCCCGACGCTGCTCTACTACTGGTCCATTTTTACCATGGTTGAGCTCGACGCCAGAAAATTCGGTGCCAAGCCGATCACCGTCGAAGGTGAAAACACCTGGAGCCTGACACGCAAGTACGGCTTTCATTTCATCTCGTTGATCGCCATCGTGGTCTTCATGCTGTTTGGCTACACGGCGATCCTTTCGGTCGCCTACGCGACGCTGGCCAGCGTGCTGTTAAGCTATTTAAGACGCGACACGGCGCTTACACCCAAGCGTCTGTGGCAAATGTTCGAGAAAGGCGCGACCGATGTTCTATCGGTCGCGTCCACCTGCGCCACGGCGGGGATTATCGTCGGCGTCGTCACCCTCACCGGCCTCGGCTTGAAGTTCTCCCTGATCATTCTTACCCTCGCCGGCAACAGTTTGTTTCTCACAGCGCTCTACACCGCGCTGGCGCTCTGGATCCTCGGCCTGGCCGTCCCGGTGACCGCGTCCTATATCATCGCCGCCGTCATCACCGCGCCGGCGATGATCAAGCTCGGCGTCCCGGACTACGCCGCGCATATGTTTATCTTTTACTACGCCGTGCTCTCCGAAGTTTCGCCGCCCACCGCGCTCTCGCCCTTTGCGGCCGCTGCCATCACCGGCGGCAACCCTTACAAAACCACCATGATGGCGTGGAAGTACACGCTCCCTGCGTTTTTGGTGCCGTTCATGTTCACGCTACACCCCGACAGCGTTGGACTGCTTCTCAAGGGCAACTGGGAAAATATTTTCTGGACGACCGTAACCGCGGCGGTCGGTCTGGCCGCGCTGGCCGCCGGCCTCACCGGATGGCTGATGACGACAACCACATGGCTGGAACGGGGATTATTGATCGGCGCGGGACTGGTCTTGGTCTACCCTGGTCTGATTCAGGACTTGATCGGTTTTGGCTTATTCGGCTTGGCCGCCGCGCTCCAATTCCCTGGCCGAGCTCGCTTTTTACCGTGATGGAGCCGCCGAGTAATTCGGCGAACGCTTTTACCGTGTGGAGCCCGAGTCCCACGCCCCCGCGAACTTGCGCCGGCGAGCCCTCGACCTGGCGAAATTTTTCGAAGATGACCGGTAGAGCCTCCTTGGGAATGCCTATGCCGGTGTCAGAGACTGCGATGTCCACCCGGTCATGCTGCGCCGCCCATCGGGCGGAAATTGTGACGCTGCCTCGCTCGGTAAATTTTATCGCGTTGTTGATCAGGTTTTGTAGAATGATCGTCAACCTCGCCCGATCGGACCGCAGGACCGGCAAACCCGGCGCAATGTCCCATTGCAAGACGACCGGTTTATCGACGGGCACATCAAAGTTCAGGCGGAGCTGTTGAAAAAAATCGCTCAGCGAAAAATCGTCTCGCTGCACCGCGGCTTCGCCCGCCTCGATGCGCGCCAGGTCGAGGATGCTATTGACCATGGTGGACAAATTCTCCGTCTGCCGGAGAATCTTATTCAAAACCACCGATTGCTCGGCGCTGACCTCGCCGAACATTTTATTGTCCAGGGCCTGTGTCCATCCGCCGATCAAATGGAGCGGGGCCCGAAACTCGTGTGAGACGAGATGGAGTGCTTCGGTTTTGCCAAGATTGCGCTGTTCCGCTTCCTCTTTGAGTAACCGCTCGGCGCGGCTAAGCTGCGCAAAATAACCGCAGAACAGCGCGATGATGAACAGGAAGGGGAAACGAAGAAACAAATCGGAATCAAAGCTCACCGAAGAACGGAACAAGAGCAAGCCATAAATGGCAGGAGCGAACGTGGCAACGAAAATTAAGATTTTGGGGTTTTCCAAGATGCAGCAGATGATGATGAGCAAAAAATAAGTCAGGTAAAAGTCCGTTTCGACTTGGCCGTTGATGACTAGAGAGACCGTCAGCACCGCGGTGTCGGCAATGACCAAAGGAGCGTAAAAGGATGACCGCTGGAATCGGTCGTCGGCGACGTAACGCAACGCGACGTTGGAAGCGGCATACAAGAGCACGAATAGATAAAGCGGGATGGGGGCGACCATTTTTGTCGACGGGGACAGCAGCAGATAAGAGCAAACGATGACGACGGGCCAGCGGACCAAGATCACGCTCGACTTGGGCCCCAATCCGAATCGGTTCCCGAGAGTGTGGGCAGCGAGTTGAAAATAGTCGTTGGGCGTGGTGCGGGTCATTCAAAGTGACTCTTGGTCATAAATTTGAAATCAACCTATGGGAGGGCTCGCATGGCCGCCGTCGATTCGCCGCTCGGCTACCCGCCGCAACACCCGGAGTCATTCTCCCAGCAATTTTTTCATCCGCTCGACGATGTCACGCGGTTGGTTCACCGCTTCCTTGGCGATCGTTTCGAGGTCTTCTCCGAAATCCGGGTCCACTTCGAGCCTTCTTGTTTTGACGTCGGCTAAGAAAGCCTGGTCGGCCATGGTTTTGCGGAAGGCATCGCGCAGAATCTTGAGACGCTCGGCGGGAACTCCCGGCGGCGTGATGAACGGCCGCCCGAGATCGCCGGAAGCTAAGATCGCCGTGACCAGCCCCCGGATGGGCGCGGGCGTCTTGTATTCGTTCATCAGCTCGTGAATCGTCGGCACGTCCGGCATCTTGGGATCGCGCTTGCGCCCCGTTTGCATCAATATTCGCACAAGATTGCTTTTTCTCCAAGTAATAAACGGTTCGCGCGCAAAGAATGTCGGGATGCTAATCGAGCGGCACACCACCTCCCCGCGCTCGAAGGCTAGGTCCTGCTCCGCGCCGCCTCGATAGCCCATGACCAGGGTGAATTTGGCTGCCAGCGCTTCCTCGAGCAGCTTGGGAACAAAGTGCCCGCTGGTGCCCGTGCCCGTGGCCGAGCATTTGGGAGGCTGTTTGGCTTTGCGCACGTCTTCAATGGTCTTGTAGGGCGTGTCGGTTTTCATGTAGAGCAGCCACGGCGTGTTTTCCGTGGAGCCGACCCAGCCGAACTTGGCCCACTCGAACTGCACTTCCTTTTTTCCGACGAGTTGGTCGAGGTAAAGCGACGGGCCGATGGAGCCGATGGTCAACCCGTCGGGCTTGGCAACGTTATAAATATAGTTGGCGGCGATCATCGAGCCGGCGCCGGGCATGTTCTGCGCGACCATGTTCGGCGTGCCGGGAATATGCTTGCCCAGATGCGCCGCCAACAGCCGCGACCAAATGTCGTAACCATCGCCCGCCAAGTAGCCGACGACGATGGTAACCGTCTTTCCTTGGTAAAATGGCGTCTGAGCATGACCCGACGAAGCAGTTGTCAGGAGGATAGTTGCCAGTATCCAGACGAGGACTCTGTTAATCATGGTTTCGCTCCTGTTTTCTTGCTGACAACTTAACAACCCTCGCCTGCAAGGCGAGGGGTTCGATAGGTGTCGGCTTGAAGCCGAGAAGAAACATTCCCTCTCCACCACGTCTTCGTGGGGGAGAGGGTTAGGGTGAGGGGGCAACGCATGCGAAACCTCACCCCTTCCCGCAAAGCGGGCGAGGGTGATCTCGCTCGGGCGTAACGATCGACGAATCACAGATTGAAAAATCTCCTGGCGTTGTCCGCCAAGATCGCTTGGCGCTCTTCAACGGTAAGATCGTCGCGCTCGGCGACCTCTTCGATCTCATGTTGGGCGGCCGGCAAGTCCACTTCATGGGGATAATCCGAGGCGTAGGCGAAACATTGAACGCCGACGCGCTTGGCCAAGTAGGCGATCGTATGCTCGCTGCCTTCGCAGCCCAACAAAATTCGTCCACTCTTCAGGTAATCGCGAACTCGGTTGCCAGGTTGATCTGCCGGGTCGAAGTAATTTTCATCACGCTCGGCGCGGTCCAGCAGCGAAGCGAGCCAACCCACGCCGCCTTCCATGAACGCGACTTTTAGCTTGGGAAATCGGTCGAGCACGCCGTGATAGATAAAGCCGATAATTCCCACCATCAGCGGGATCGGATGGTGCAATATATGCGAGGCGGTGAAGTTGGTGAAAGTTTCCAAGCCTGCGCCTTGGCAATTGGCCCCGCCGTGCAGCGCCAGCGGGCAATCGAGCTTTTCCGCCTCTTCGTAAACCGGCCAATAGGTGTCGTGGGCCAGATGCAGCGGCAAGCCGCAAGACGGCAACATGGCGCCAGGCAGCCCCAAATCTTTCACTGCTCTTCTCAGCTCGGAAACCGCCGCCGGCACATCCTGCATCGGTATCAGCGCCATGGGCCGCAGCCGGTCGCTCAGCTTGGCGAAGCGGTGATAGACGTAGTCGTTGTAGGCGCGGCAGACCTCCACGGCGTATTTGGGGATCTGGATAAAGCCGACGGAGAGCCCTTCGGAAGTAAACAACACGGTCCGCTCGATTTTGGCTCTGTCCAGGAACGCCAGCCAGTCCTCGCCTGAGCCGGGCCGGTATTCGCTGGCGGTAACCCGTTTCTTGGTCACCGCGTTCTCTTCGTGCAGGGCGAAGTGCATTCCGTCGAGCGATGGGAAAACTCCCTGGCGATTGCGCGCCGGCTTTGTCGCGTGTTGTCTAATGCGCGCGCTCATGAACTCGGCCATCTCCGCGACAGACTCAACGATATGTCCGTCGCAATCGATGACGGAGTAGTTGTCGTAGGACATCGGAAACTCCTTTAGGACTTCCTGAACCTCTGGAGCGCGCCCATCTTAGATCGGACGGGCCACGGGCGGCAAGAGGTGCCACCCGCGCCCGCGCACGTGAAATTGAACTTCGCTATTGCAAGTATCTGTCGTCGTCCGAGCTTTGGGACACCGCGGGCCCAAGATTGTGCGGCAACGCGTTCAAATGGGAACGCTCCCGTCCCGCAGTTAAAGTTTAAGAACTCCGACTCGCCTTACTTGTTCGTTCCAGCCCGACAGCAAATACCAGATCGCCATCAGCGCGGCCACTCCGCCCACCGCGCCGGCCCAGCCGATCTCGTTGGGCAAGAATATCGCCGAGCCCAACCGCCGGATCAAATCCGTGCGCGCGCGCCAGATCGAGCCGGCGCCGCAGCCTTCGGCGAGCACCATGCCGGCGCCGAAAACGGTTCCGCCGACAACACTGCCGAGCCAAAACGCCGGGAAGACCCACTCCGTGGCGTCTTTCAAATCAGTTGCTTTAAGGACCGCGAAACCGATCATGCTCAGCGCCAGCGCCAAAGCGGCGGCGCGGGTATTTTCGCTCTGTCCGCTTAAAAACGGTTCGCGAAACGCATTCACCAGACAGAAGCGGGAACGTTGCAATATCACGCCAAAGGCCAACCCAAAGAAAAAAAAGTTTCCCAGCCGCGCATGACCGAGCCGGGCGTAGAGAAATCCCGCGCCGATCGAAAGCGCGATCAACAGGATGCCAGCGACCGGCTGGGCGCGGAATCCAGCCGAACCGGGCGCCGCCCGCGGCGGCGCTTCGCAGGGAGAGATCGACGAAATTTGCCCCTTTTTTATCCGCCGCAACCTTTCCCAGATGACGTATCTCGTGGCGGCGAAACTGCCGATCATGAGTCCCGCCATCATCCCCACGCCGCTCAGCGACAACGCGGAGAGCGCGCTAAAAAAGCCGCCGATGTTGCAGCCGAAGGACAACATGGCGCCCCAACCCATGAGCAAACCGCCGAGCGCGCCTTTGACGAGCTCACCCACGGGCGCGAGTCGCACGCCAAATTCGCGGCTGAGCAGCGCGGCAGCAAGCGCGCCGACGAAAAGACCGAGGTTGAGAACCGAACCGGAGAAGAGAAACGGCGGCAGCAGATCGGTTTGGGCGACGATGCCAAAAAGTTGCAGCAACGTATCGCCCCAATTGCGCAAACCCTCCGACGCCGTCCACGGCCGGTCGAAGGCGAAGAGAAAAACATTCAGCGCGGCGATGATCAGGGCCGACGGGATCACCGGCCAGGGGCGGGCAAAGATCGTTGTGTATTGATCGCGCAGGAAAGCTGCGAAGTTCCTTCGAGGATCAGGCATCGAGGGTTACCACGGTGTCTTTAGAGTAGGCGAGCGCCGACTCTCAGATTGTCCCCTCGCCCGCGAAGTGGGAGAGGGCTAGGGTGAGGGTCTTTCTGCTCTACTGGCCCTCACCTCAATCCTCTCCCAGAGGGCGAGGAAGTAAGAACAGCAGTCGAAACGTCTCCCGGCGACGATTATAGCAGACGGCACCACATTCAAGCGCATCAAGAAAATTTGATCTCCGCCGCCCCCTCGTAAGTCTTCCCCATTGTGTCAGAAAAAGTGACCGTAAGTTTCCCAGGCCGGTCAACTTTCAACGGAAAAGTAAAGAGCGGGTTCTGGCTGACGGCTTGCGTGGTTTCTGCGCGCATCACTTCTTTGCCGCCGTAATTCACCGTCATGGTGCGAATAAAATGGTAGTTCTTGGGAAGGATTTTTCCCTGCTTGTCCCGTTGCACCAGCTCCATCGGATGGATCACCAGGGTGCGCACGCGGATCACGTCGCCCTGCTTGATCGCCGACGGCAACCGAATGCTGACTCTGCCTACTTCCGCCATAATTTCTCAAATCCGAAATTCGAATATCGAAATTCGAAACAAACGCGCAGCCAATCAAATTCAGAATTGGAGAAAATTCAAAACCCCGAACCTGAATTGAAGCCAGTTTGGAATTTTGAATTTGTCATCATTTTGAATTTGTTTCGAATTTCGGATTTCGAATTTCGTGCTTAATCGTTTTCCGGATTTCCCTCTTCCCTTAACTTTGTGGCGGCAAATCGCAGCCGCTGATCGTCACCCGCACGTTTTTGCTCACCGCGTAGAGCGTGCCGTCGCTCATCTCCACGATCGCCCGCACATCGGTCGTCGTCGCCAGCCGAATACTGGTTGCGATGAACGCCTTGCCCGACTCGGGGGTGAACGAAAACTTAGCGAGCATGGGGAGCCGGTTTTTATCCGCGATGATATACATGTGATTTGCGCGAGTCACGCCGCTCACCGGCAAATTCGTATCCACACTGATCGCCACGTTGCCGCCATCTTCGGCGATGAGCGGCAGCTCCAGCTTGATCTTGCCGTCGCCCGATTGAAACGGCCGATTGCTAAACAGCCGCTTTAACGTTGACTCCACCGGCTCATCCGGCAGCGGCAGGCCCGACAAATTGGCCTGCGCTGCGGCCTGATCGCTGAACAGCGCGACCTTCCAAGCACTGGCGAAAGCAGTAAAGGCGGCCAACACGCGCAGAAAAGCGCGTCTGCTATGTCCTGCCTTAATTCCTTTGGGCGCTTCCTTGCTCATGAAAACGTATATCCGAACTGAGGCAAATCTTATCAATCCTACGCCGCCAATCAATACGCGCGGGTTCGATAGAATGATCCGTTTGACACCTGAGTTTCTCTAAGTAAAGTAGCATACAGCTCCGCTAAAACCTTCCTTGCATTTTAGCCGGGCTTTCTTTAAACGCTAAAGAGGAAATGAGTAGGGGGTTCCAGGCAAGTTACGCTTCCCGACGCTTCCATGGAATCAACGCTAAGCTCAAACCGGAAGGTTTCGCTCTACATCTGGGTCGCCGTGGCGGCGCTCCTTACGCTCGTGCCCCAGGTGGCCGTGGCGCAGCAGGCTCGGCGTCCGTACCGCGTCGGTGTCCTCAACGAGGCGCAGGCAGCGAACCATCCGACCGTCGAAGGACTCGGATCGGGGCTAAGAGAACTCGGCCTGGAAGAGGGCCGGGACGTCACGTTCGACATTCGTTTCACCCAGGGTAAGCCCGGGGCCATGCCCGTGGCGGCGGCCGCCCTCGTCAAGGCGAGCGTCGATTTAATCTTTACGATCGGCGAAGCTTCCACTCATGCCGCGAAGAGCGCCACGCAGAAGATCCCTATCGTTTTCACGGAGGTGGGCGACCCCGTGGCTATGGGCATCGTCACCAAGTTTGCTCAACCGGGAGGCAACCTCACCGGCATCTCGAGCCTCACGCTCGAACTGGTGCCCAAACGCCTGGAGGCGCTAAAAACGCTGGCCCCGAGCCTCCGCCGAGTCTGGGTCATCTATGACCTTCATGATGAGACGGCCATCGTAGCGATCGCGAGGGCACAACAAGCGGCACCGCGCTTGAAGCTGGAACTGGTGCCGAGGGCCGTGGACAGTACGCCTCAGCTTAGGCAAACCCTGCACGAGCTTCGACGCGGCGATGGTCTGCTCGCCCCAGACATCGACACCCTGGAGATTCCCGCCGGCATACTGGAGGCGTCACTAGCGTCGCGCATCCCGGCGGTCTTTCCGGCAGATCTCTGGTTGAGTCAAGGCGGTCTTTTATCTTACGGGCCTGAATATCATGCCCAGGGGGTTCAGGCGGCACGGTTGGTCGCCAGGATCCTCCGTGGGGCGCGGCCTCAAGATTTGCCTGTCGAAGGCGCCGACAAGATCGACCTCACCGTAAACCTCAAAACCGCAAAGAGCCTCGGCTTGACGGTCCCTCGCAAGATCCTCGTCCGCGCCGACAAGGTGATCCGATGAAGGGCCAAGCGGTGAGTCAGCCTCGCGGCCGCCTCTTCCGAAAGTACGCGGTTCTCTTCGCGACGCTGGTCGGCGGAGTGTTGCTGGCAAGCACTCTGATCGAAATCTATTTCTCCTACCAAGAAAACAAGACGACCTTGGTCCGCATCGCGCGGGAGAAGGCTGTGGCCGCGGCAACGACGATTGAGCAGGTGGTCAAGGAAATTGAACGCCAGCTCCGTTGGAGCAGCCAGTACCTGGCGGACTCACCCGCCGAAGCGTTAGAGCAGTGGGAGCTTGACTATCTCCGACTTCTTCGCAACGTTCCGGCGATCGCCGAGATCAGCCATCTCGACGCGACAGGCAAGGAACAACTTAAGGTCTCTCGACTGGCCATGGACATAATCGGGAGCCAGGAGGATTTCTCTCGGGAGCCGAAGTTCATCGAGCCGAAGTCGGGAAAGAAGTACTTCAGTCCGGTTTATTTCCGCAACGAGTCCGAGCCGCACATAACCATTGCCACGATAGGAAACGGAGGGGATACGGGGGTGACCGTGGCCGAGGTGAGTTTGAAATTTATCCGGGATGTAGTGTCCCAGATTACGATCGGCAAGGCCGGGCACGCGTACGTGGTGGACTCCCGTGGCCGTCTCATCGCCCATCCAGACACCAGCCTGGTCTTGCAGAACCGAGACCTCTCCTCCCTTGCCCAAGTCCGGCTCGCCCGTGCGATTCGCCCGACCTCAACGGGTGAGCAGGACGAGGCCACGATCGGCCAGGGGCTGCGGGGAGACCAGGTGCTTACAGCCTCAGTCCCTATCGCCGCTCTGCAGTGGCTGGTCTTAGTAGAACAGCCTCTCGGGGAAGCGTTCGCGCCGCTCTATTCCTCCATCATCCGGAGCACCATGCTTGTGACCCTGGGGCTTGCGCTGTCGATCCTGGCAAGCCTAGTTCTGGCGCGAAAAATGGTAACACCGATCCGAGCGCTAGAAACGGGAGCGGCGCGTATCGGCGCAGGGGATCTCGGCCACCGCATCGAGATCCGGACCGGAGACGAACTAGAGCTCATGGCAGACGAGTTTAACAGCATGGCTGCCCAGCTCCAGCACTCCTATGCCAATTTGGAACAGAAAGTCGAGGAAAGAACCCGCGAGTTAAGCGAAGCCATCGAGCAGTTAAAAGTATTAGCAGAGGTCAGCAGGGCCGTAAGCTCCACCTTGAATCTCCAGATGGTCCTCACCAGCATCGTCTCCCACGCTGTCCAGTTAAGTAATACTGATGCCGGAGCGATCTACGAATACGACGAACCCGCGGAAGAATTTCATCTCAGGGCCAGCCATAGAATGGAACAGGAGTTGGTCGAGGCGCTTCGGGCCAACCCAATACGGCTGGGTGACGGCGCCACCGGACGCGCGGCGTCCACTCGAGATCCAGTCCAAGTCGTTGACCTCCTGGATGAGCGGGAAGCTGGAGCCGCGCGCATCCGCCCGATCACGGCTCGGCTCGGTTATCGCTCCCTCCTTGCCGTCCCGCTCCTGCGCGAGGGTCGCGTCATGGGCGGACTTTCTGTCTATCGCCGGGAAGCCGGAAACTTCGCTACAGAGGTTGTGAACCTCCTCCAGACGTTGGCGACGCAATCGGTGCTGGCGATCCAAAACGCGCGATTATTCCGCGAGATCGAGGAGAAGGGCCGCCAACTCGAGGTCGCCAGCCGTTACAAGTCGGAATTCCTGGCCAACATGTCCCACGAGCTGCGCACGCCGCTCAATGCCATCATCGGTTACAGCGAGATGCTAGAAGAAGAGGCGGGGGATCTCGGTCAGGAGGCGTTTGTCCCGGATCTGCAAAAGATTCATGGGGCGGGTAAGCATCTGCTGTCGCTGATCAACAGCGTCCTGGACCTGTCAAAAATTGAAGCCGGCAAGATGGACCTCTATCTGGAGAATTTCGCCATCGCCTCGATGGTTCAAGAGGTTGTCGCGACCGTCAAGCCGCTGGTGGAGAAAAACGGCAATACGCTGGATGTCCACTGCGCCGATGGTCTTGGGACGATGCGCGCCGACCTGACTAAACTTCGCCAGACCCTTTTCAATCTCCTCAGCAATGCCTGCAAGTTCACGGAACGTGGAACCGTTACGCTGCGGGTCGGCCGAGAGAGCGTGAACGGCGGTGAGTGGATCAGTTTCAGCGTACGCGACACCGGCATCGGCATGAGCCTGGAGCAAACCAGTAAGCTTTTTCAGGCATTCACTCAGGCCGACGCTTCAACGACGCGGAAATATGGCGGCACGGGATTAGGTCTAGCCATCAGCCGGAAATTCTGCCAGATGATGGGCGGCGACATTTCAGTCGCGAGCACTCTGGGGCAGGGCTCGACATTCACGGCCCGGCTGCCGGCTACCGTTGTTGAACCCGAAGCTGCTTTCTCGACCCGTGCTGGAGAAACGGCCGCGACGGCCCCGCGTCTGCCCGAAGGGGCCCCGACCGTGCTTGTCATCGACGACGACCTTACGGTGCACGATCTCTTGTCTAGGTTCCTCACCAAAGAAGGCTTGCGGATGGTCGGCGCTAGGAGCGGTGAGGAGGGGATTCGGCTCGCCAGGGAGCTGCGCCCCGCCGTGATTACCCTGGACGTTTTGATGCCCGGCATGGATGGCTGGGCGGTTCTGACGGCGCTGAAGGCCGATCCCGCTTTGTCCGATATTCCCGTCATAGTGCTTTCGATCGTCGATGAGAAGCAAATGGGCTATGCGCTCGGCGCCGCCGATTACTTGGCCAAGCCTATCGATTGGGAACGGCTTGCCGCCGTTCTGCAGAGATACGAGTGCGCTCGTCCACCATGCCCGGTATTAATCGTAGAGGACGATGCGAGTCTGCGGGAGTTGCTGCGTCGCAGGCTTCAGAAGGAGCAGTGGACGGTGATCGAGGCTGAAAATGGGCGGGAAGGGTTGGAGCGGATGTCGGAAAGAGCACCGGAACTCATCCTTCTCGATCTCATGATGCCCGAAATGGACGGCTTCCAGTTTTTGGACGAGGTTCGTAAGCACGAGGGTTGGAGATCCATTCCGGTGATTGTAATTACCGCAAAGGAGCTGACGCCGGAGGACCGGCGGAGGCTCAATGGCGCCGTCGAGAAAATTCTCCAAAAGGGCGCGTACAGCCGGGAGGGACTGATACTTGAGGTTCGCGACCTGGTTACCGCCTCCATGCGGTCAAAAAACTTACGCGCAAAGGAAATCGCCCATGCCGAAGATCCTGCTGGTCGAGGATAACGAACTCAACCGCGATATGCTGTCGCGCCGTCTGGAGCGCCGCGGTTTCCAAGTGCTGATCGCGGTGGACGGCGCGCAAGGCGTCGCCATGGCACAGTCGGACGCACCCGACTTGGTCCTGATGGACATGAGCTTGCCGGTGGTGGACGGCTGGGAAGCTACTCGAAGGCTTAAGGCCACGCCCGAAACCCGGGCCATCCCGATTATCGCCCTCACCTCACATGCGATGGTCGGCGACCGCGACAAAGCCATCGAAGCGGGATGCGACGATTACGATACCAAACCCATTGAGCTGCCGCGGCTGTTAGAGAAGATTGATCGATTGATCGGTAAGGATAAGTCTGAATGAGCGTTGACGATTCCGATACGCCCCGGCGCGACGCACCGGAGCAAAAAATAGACCCGACCGCTGCCGAGAGCAAAAACCCTTCCGCTGCGGGGCAGATCCGCCACACATTGCGGACGCCCTTGAACCACATCATCGGCTACAGTGAAATGCTATTGGAAGAGGCCGGCGAGCGCGCGCTCGATGAGTTCGTCGCCGATCTGCAAAAAATCCGCACAGCGGGCAAACAACTTCAGACCTTGATCGATGACCTCCTCGATACCAAGACGGAGAACCAGACCGGGACCCCGACTGTTGGGAGCCCCGGCAGCGCCCCGGTCTTATTCCGAGAGAGCCATCCGGAGCAGAGCTCATCGGAGGCCCGCCGGGCCGTTTCCGAGAATCCCACCGGTCACTTGCTGGTGATCGATGACAACGAAGGCAACCGCGACATGCTTTCGCGGCGGCTAAAACATCAAGGTCACCAGGTCTCGACCGCCGGCGGCGGCCGGCCGGGCCTGGATTTTCTCAAGACGCAGCCGGCTGATCTGATACTCCTCGACGTGATGATGCCGGAGATGGATGGGTACGAGGTGCTTAAAGAGCTGAAGGCCGACGGGACGACGCGCGACATTCCCGTCATCATGGTCTCGGCGCTCGGCGAGATTGAAAGCGTCGTGAGATGCATCGAACAGGGCGCCGAGGATTATCTGACCAAACCTTTCGATCCCGTGTTGCTGCGCGCCCGCATCGGCGCTTGCCTGGAAAAAAAGAGATTGCGCGATCAGGAAGCCCGCTATCTCCATGAGCTGGCCGATTGGAACAAGACCCTTGAGAGTCGTGTGGAGGAGCAGGTCGACCAGATTGAGCGCCTGAGACGTTTACAACGCTTCTTTTCTCCCCAGCTCGCCGAGTTGATCTTGGCCGGTGGCGCGGAGGATCCCCTCAAGACGCACCGGCGCAAAATAACCGTGGTCTTCTTAGACCTGAGGGGTTTTACCGCCTTCGCCGAGACCAGCGAGCCCGAGGAGGTGATGGATGTGCTGCACGAGTACCACGCTGAAATGGGCAAATTGATTCTCGAACATGAGGGGACTCTCGAGCGATTTACTGGCGATGGCATGATGATCTTCTTTAACGACCCGGTGTCGGTGCCGAACCCGACAGACCGGGCGATTCGTATGGCCCTGTCGATGAGAGACCAAGTGGGTACGCTCATCGCCAAGTGGCGCAAGCGGGGCTACGAGCTCGACTTCGGAGTCGGCATCGCCGAGGGATACGCAACCATCGGCAGCATCGGCTTCGAGGGACGCTGGGACTACGGGGCTATCGGCACCGTCACCAACCTGGCCGCTCGTCTTTGCGGCGAGGCCCAGCCCGGCCAAATCCTGATTTCCCAACGACTGCTGGGCATGGTTGAAGAGCTGTTTGACGTAGCGCAGGTCGGCGAACTCGTTCTCAAAGGCTTCCGTCGTCCCATCACCGCCTATAATATTCTCGGTCTCAAGACATAGAGTGTGTGAAAAAATAACCGTCCGCCCTTCGAGAGCCTCAGAGCCAGTCCTGAGTTCATCGAAGGAACGAACGGTTACGTACTTGAATTTCCATCTACACCATCCCGTTCGTGGTGAGCGTGTCGAACCATGAACGGATTTTTTTACACCCTCATAGTTGATGAGCTTGCCCTGAACGCTATTCCCCCTGCGGCCGCTCTATCTTGACAGCGCCGAGTCGGTTCGATATCTACGAGACTCCCCAATTAATGGTCGTTGTACAGACGAGGTAAAGAGTCATGCAGAACTTGACACGAAGGAATTTCCTTAAGGCTTCAGGGCTCGGGGCGGCGCTTTGGGGCGTTGGTGGAATGCGCAGCTTCGCCGCCGAGGCCAGGCGCAAGGTCATCGTCATCGGCGGCGGTTGGGGCGGCGCCACGGCGGCGAAATATATCCGCCTCACCGATCCGTCCATCGAGGTCACGTTGCTCGAACCCAATAAAGAATTCATCTCCTGCCCGTTCAGCAATCTCGTTTTGGCCGGAGTCGAGTCGCTGAAGAATTTGACGCTGAACTACAATGGCCTGAGAAAACACGGCGTGAAAATCCGCCATGAGGCAGCCGCGGCCATCGAGCCGGACAAGCGGCGCGTTCGCGTCGGCAAGGATTCGTTGGAATACGACCGGCTGATCGTTTCGCCGGGCGTCGATTTGCAATGGGAGCAAATCGAGGGCTTGGCGGCCGCCAAAGATACCGTGCTGCACGCCTGGAAAGCCGGCCCGCAAACCGTTCAACTGGCCAAGCAAATTCAGTCCATGGCCGACGGCGGCGTGATCGTCATGACGGTGCCGCCGGTTGCCTATCGTTGCCCGCCCGGCCCCTACGAGCGCGCCAGTATGATCGCCTGGTATCTGAAGACGAAGAAACCGAAATCGAAGTTGATCGTCTTCGACGCCAACAAAGACATCGTGTCCAAGACCGGCTTGTTCAAAGCGGTATTTAAGGACTACGCCGCCAATATCGATTACCGCCCGGCACAAAAAGCCGAGAAGATCGACATTGGCGCCAAAGAAGTCACCACCGACACCGGCGACAAGGTGAAGTACGATGTCGTAAACGTCATCCCGCCGCAGCGCGCCGGCGCCATCGCCGTCGAAGCCGATCTGGTCGGCGGCGACAAGCGCTGGTGCGAGGTCGATCACGTGACATATGAATCGGTGAAGCAGAAAAACATCCACGTCATCGGCGACGCGACCATCGGCCTGCCGGTGCCGAAATCCGGCAACGTCGCCAACGCCATGGGAAAAATCTGCGCCACGGCGGTTGTAAGCTTGCTCAACGGCAAAGAGCCGCCGGTCCTCGCGCCGGGGAACACCTGTTACAGTTGGGTCAACGACAAGGAGGCCATCGCCGTGGTCAACGCGTACAAAATCGAAAACGGCAAGGTCGTCCAGATCGAGCAGAAACTCACGCCGAGCAAAAGCGTTGCCGTCGCGCAGAACTCGCTCGCCTGGCGCGCGAGCATCTGGAACGACATGTTGGGTTGAGAGGAGAACGCCATGGGAAAGTCTTTAACCCCATTCCGACGAAAAGATGCCGTTCCGCACGAGAAATTATTCCCTCTCCCCTTGCGGGAGAGGCCTGTCCTGAGCGCAGTCGAAGGAGTTAGGGTGAGGGGTGTCGTCGGTCGATCTCACCCTCACCAGAGTATCGGATTGCGATTAAGCCTCTGGACTTCCTTTGCACTTATCGGTTTTATGCTCGCCGCATTCGCTGCCGGCGCCGGCCCGCTCGATTCTCCCGGCGCGCAGAAGAGTCTCGTTTGCAGCGCCTGCCACGGCTTCGCCGGCAACAGCCCCGGCAACACCATGCCGATCCTCGCCGGGATCAATGCCGCCTATTTCAAAAAAGCGATCAAAGACTACGCGGAAGGCAAACGGACTTCGCCGGAGATGGAGCCCTATGCAAAGTACGTCATGCATTTCGGCGTCGATGATATCGCCGGCTACTTCGCGGCGCAGAAAAAGCAGCCGGCGAAGGTGAAAGCCGATCCGAAGGCCATCAGCCGCGGCGCGACGCTGGCCACCCAATGCGTCCAATGCCACGGCGCCAGCGGGGAGGGCGACACGGATAAAGTCATTCCCGCCCTGCGCGGCCAGGCCGCCGGCTTTGTGCAAGCCCAACTGGCTCTATTCAAAGAGAATAAGCGCAAGCCCGAAGACGCGGTCCTGGACGAGAACAAGAAGCGCATCCTCAAGGGCCTAGACGACAACGACTTCGCCGACCTGCGAGAAGTCTGCTAAAGCCGCGACACCCTGCGAAATCGATCGGATGAAACCGCCGAGCCGGTGTGCCGGCCGAGTACGCGCAGTCGTGGGCGATCCCCGGAATGCTACCAGCCGTCACTGACACTCGCCTGATCAGAACCGTTTGCGATCCCAATTGCCACGCCAGTCCCCGCTGCGGCATCACCGCGCATATCGAGAACGGGCGGATCGTCAAAATCGAACCAGGCGCTTTTCCGCTGCCGGAATACGACCGCCGGGTCTGCGCCATGGGCATGGCGCGCTTGGAGTATCAGTACCACAAGGATCGCCTGCGATTTCCCCAACGGCGAGTCGGCGAGCGCGGCCGAGGCCGATGGCGGAGAATCAGTTGGCAGGAGGCGTTCGACCTGCTCGCCGATCGGTTGCGCAAAGTCGCCGAGCAGTATGGCTCGCGATCTTTGGCTTTTTTCTCCGGCAGCGGCGCCGCGGGAGTGCTGACAAGAGGCTCGGCGCAGCGCTTCGCAGCGGCCATCGGCGGCACAGCGCATCGCGCCGGCGGCGTAGACTACGGCGTACCCAAGGGACTCGAGTATATGTTTGGAGTGCCGGCGTCGACTTACTTCAGGCCGGGCGGCCATGAAATGGCCGACGCCGTCAACTCGCGCATGATTTTGCTCTGGGGCGGCAACGGCGCCGACACCCGCCTGGTCGACTTTCACTTTATCATGGAGGCGCAGCAGCGCGGTGCCAAGCTCGTCTGTATCGATCCCAACCGCAGCGCGACCGCTCAGCGCGCCGATCAATGGATTTCGCCTCGCCCCGGCACCGACACCGCTCTGGCGCTCGGCCTGCTCGATGAAATCTTGCGCTACGACTGGCAAGACGATGCGTTCCTGCGGCGCCACACCAACGCGCCATTTCTGGTCCGGCGCGACAACGGCGCCTTCTTGCGTGGGGCGGAGCTTTGTGACGGTAGCGCTACGGATTATTGGGTATGGGATTCGTCCCTCGATGGCGCGGCGGCGCAGGGCAACTGCGACACGCCGGCGCTCCGCGGCAGCTATCGAGTGACGCTCGCCGGCGGCAGCGCGATCGATTGCGCTCCGGCGTTCGAGCTCCTGCGCGAGCTGGCGCGGGATTATTCCGCCGAGCGCGCCGCCGCGATTACCGGCGTGCCGGCACAGACGATCCGTGACCTCGCCCGCGAGTTTGCTGCGCGCAAGCCGGCGGCGATTCGCATCGGCTACGGCGTCGACCGCTGGTATTATAGCGACTATACGGCGCGCGCGGCCGCTAATCTGGTCATCGCCACGGGAAATATCGGCATCCCCGGCGGCGGCATCAGCGTCCACGACGGCAGCTATGCCGCGCCGTTAAATTTACATCCCTTTCGCTCCGCCGGCGGCCACGAGGCCGCCACCCTGGACGTCGTTTCGCTGATGCAGGCGATCGAGCGAGGTGATCCTTACCCGGTCAGGGCCCTCTGGCTCTCGGCTTCGAACATGTTCAACCAGACTTCGGCGAACCGCGCCCGGGTTCTGAGTGCCATCGTACCCAAGCTCGACCTCCTGGTCGTGGTCGATCACTTCATGACCGATACCGCCGCCCTCGCTGATGTCGTACTGCCGGCGTGCACGATCTTCGAGAAAAAGGATCTTGTCGCCGGAATGTTTTTGCAGCTCCAACGGTGCGCCGTGGAGCCCGAAGGCGAGAGCAAAAGCGATTGGGACATTTTCGCCGGGCTGGCAGCGCGCATGGGGCTCGGAAAATATTTCGCCGGCACGCCCGAACAATATCTCAAGGAGATGATCGAGACCGACCATCCCCTGCTGCAAGGAATCAGCCTGGACCGTCTTGAGCGCGAGGATGCGGTTCTGTTAAACCGGCGGCGCGAGCCTTACGTCGCGTTCACCGATTTCAAATTCAAAACCCCGTCCGGGCGTATCGAGCTGTACAAAGAAGAGCTGGTCGGCCATGGCGCCGAACTGCCCTACTATCATGAGCCGGTCGAGGCTTCGCCCGCCAACCCGCTCTACGAGCGCTTTCCGTTGACCCTGCTGTTTTCCCACAGCCGCCACCGCATCCACTCCACTTTCGCCAACCTGCCAAAGTTCAAGCAACTCGAGCCTGAACCTAGGGTGGAGATCAATCCCGCGGACGCGGCGCACCGAGCGATCGCCAATGATCAGCGCGTGCGCGTCTACAACGAGCGCGGCAGCGTTTGCCTCAAGGCCCGGCTCAGCGCCGATCTCAAACCCGGTGTCGTGGTCATCGCGGAAGGCTCTTGGGTCAAAGATTTTCCCGCCGGCGATCCTTACAGCCTCACCCACGAGTTGGTCAGCACCACCTCGGAGAATTACGCCTTCTTCGACACTCTGGTGGAGATCGAAGCGGCCGACGGACCGACAGTATAGAGCCGCGCAGAGCCATTAGCCGATTTCCAATTGACAGCGTTTCTCACAGATGCCTATAACTTGGCTGGAGGACCCCACCATGAGCCGATTCGCAGCCGTAAGTTACAGCATGGTTTGGCTTCTCGTCTTCTTAACCGGCGATGTGCGCGGCGCGGAGCGGAGCCGGGAACAGCCGCAGACGATCCGGATTGCCTATGTCTCCCCGGTAACCACGATGGCGCCGATCTGGATCGCCACCGAGATCGGCGCCTATCAGCGCGAGGGACTGGACGCAAAGATCATCTATATCGACGCTAGGATCGCCATCGCCGCGCTGGTCGCCGGCGAAGTGGACAGCGTGGTGATCTCCGCGCCGTCTGTGATTCCGCCGGTCTTGAGCGGCGCCAACATCGCTTTTATCGCGGGGCTCCACAGCAAGATGATCTTCTCCTTCCACGCGCAGCCGGATATCCAGAGCCCCGCCCAACTTCGGGGCAAGATCGTCGGCACCAATCGGCCGGGAACACCGGCGGACTACGGCAACCGAGTCGCGCTGGCAAAAATGGGCTTGAAGCCCGCCGACGTGCAGCTCAGGCCTCTAGGAAGTTCAGGAGTCATGTGGCAGGCGCTGCAAACGCGCCAGATCGCGGGCGCGACGCTGGCTCCGCCGTACAGCTTTAGGGCGGATACGGAAAAGTTTTCGCGCCTGGTCGATACCTACGATAGACCCTACCAGAACACCGGCGTTGTGGTTCGCAGAGACCGCATCCATGCCATGGCCGATATGTGGCTCCGCTTGCTGCGAGCCCTTCGGCAGGCGAATCTACGTTTTTACGAAGATCCGAAGCTCGCCATGTTCGTGCTGAAGAAATACACGCAGCAATCCGATCCCGACGTGCTCCAGAAAACCTACGAATTCGAGTCGAACCCGCCCGGCTTTACCAAAGACCTCAAGGTCTCCGACACCGGCCTCCAAGGCATCCTCGATTTTCTGTCAACGACCGTCCGCCCCGAGGCGGCCAAAGCTTCGCCAAAAGATTTCTACGATACGACGATACTGGACAGGCTGGAAAAATAAACCA